>CAZORO010000031.1:0-21453 GCA_964581845.1 uncultured bacterium | reverse complement strand
AAGAGAAATCTACTGGCCTTGATCCCTGGAGCCATCCTGGGAATCGGCCTCGGCGGAGTCTTTATTTACCACTGGATGGGTGACCAAACCTCAGCCGAACGGGAATTGAAAGCCATCGTCGGTTGGATCTCCCTTCTCTTCGTGGCCTATCAAGCAGGGAGAGCCTGGCTTCTCAAGAAGATCGAGAAGTACCACCCCAAGGGCTGGCATGGCTGGCTGTTTGGATGTTGCTCTGGTTTTACCTCAACCTTGGCCCATGCCGGTGGACCACCCGTGACCATGTACCTTCTTCCCCAGCACTTGGACCGTCAACTCTTTGTGGGAACCACAGTCTGGCTATTCGCGGTAATCAATGCCATCAAATTGATCCCTTATTTTACGCTGGGTCTCTTCCCCAAGGAGAATCTTGCCCTTTCCTTTACCCTCATGCCGCTGGTTCCAGTCGGAGTTGGTCTGGGGGTGTGGTTAAACAGAATCACCAGTCAGTGGCTATTCAATTCGCTGGTTTATGGGATCCTATTCCTGACCGGAGTCCAGTTGGTTACGGGATGGAGCCCGGTCGATCTGTTCCGTTGAGACTGTGTTTGTCAGGGATACATACCCCTGTGTGTACTGGAGCCATCAAGGGGGGACAGGACCATGTCAATAATGGGTGCCCAGGCGGTTGGGGCGGTGGAGAAAGCGGCGCGTTTGGTGTCGCTGGATGCTTATCGTGGCTTCGTGATGATGGCCATGGTCTCGGATGGCCTTGGTCTTTCCGATGTTGCACGCCACTTCCCTGGTAACAGGTGCTGGGAGTTCCTGGATTATCAGTTCAGTCATGTCCAATGGGAGGGATGCTCTTTCTGGGATCTGATCCAACCCTCCTTCACCTTTATGGTCGGCGTGGCGATGCCCTACTCCCATGCCAGCCGCTTAGCGAAAGGGCAAACCCCGGCAAAGATCGGCCTACATGTTGTCTACCGCGCACTGATGCTCACTTTCCTGGGGATTTTCCTACGTTCCGATGGAGCTTCGATGACCCGTTTCACTTTCGAGGATGTGCTCAGCCAGATCGGTATGGGGTATGCCTTTGTGTATCTTTTGATAGGGCGTGGGATCAAGGTCCAGTCCCTCGCGTCAATAGGGATACTGGTGGGTTACTGGCTCGCCTTCCTCCTCTATCCCCTCCCCGGCCCTGGTTTCGATTATGCCGCTGTGGGAGTCACACCCGAGTGGGGACCTTATACCGGCTTCTTTGCGCATTGGAACAAGAATACCAACCTGGCAGCCGCTTTCGATGTCTGGTTCCTGAACCTGTTTCCCTGGCCTGAACCATGGCGATTTAATGGCGGGGGATACCAGACTCTTAGCTTCATTCCCTCGATGGCAACCATTATTCTCGGATTGATGGCGGGGGAGTACCTGCGTGGCAATGCCACACCACGTTCAAAGGGCCAAAGGCTCTTCCTGGCGGGTGTGGTTTGTCTGCTGGCTGGCTGGATTCTGGGGCAGACTCTATGCCCGATTGTCAAACGGATCTGGACCCCCTCCTGGGTGTTCTTCAGCGGGGGCTGGACCTTCATCCTTTTAAGCTGCTTCTACATCCTGATCGACTTATTCGGTTACCGCAGGTGGGCCTTTCCCTTTGTCGTGGTGGGCATGAACTCAATCGCTATCTATGTGATGGTTCACCTTATGGGGGGCTGGATCGTGGAGACATACACAACCCACTTTGGTCAAGACCTCTTTGAGGGAATCTATGGGCCCATTTGGAGGCATGGCGCGGTCCTGCTGACTCTGTGGTTCATGCTTTTCTGGATGTACAGGAAGAAGATCTTTATCAAGGTTTGAGGACAAACCATCGTGCGAAACACTCAGAGGATACGAGTCATTCTACCGGGAGTTCTTTTGTTCATAGGAGTGCTTCCATGGGCTACGATACCATGCTCATTTGCCGATGGTTCTTCAGTACATAGGGTCATGCAACCATTGATCGACTCCGGTATGACTGTTGGAGCGGTGGTAGGAGTCTGGCTGGATGGAGTCACACAAACCTACTCCTTTGGTTGTACAAAGATCTCAGGAGGTGTCTCTCCAGACTCTAAAACCATCTATGAGATCGGCTCCATCAGTAAGGTTTTCACAGGTATGCTCCTCAGCGCCATGGTTCATGAGGGAGCCGTGGCCCTGGATGACCCCATCGCCAAATACCTTCCAGCCTCAGTTCCTTTACAAGCCACTACTACCAAACAAATCACTCTCCGCCAGCTTGCTACCCACATATCAGGCCTCCCAAGGCTTCCCAATAATATGAAACCGGCTGATCCGGATAATCCCTATGCGGATTACACAGTCCAGAACCTCTATTCATACCTCACCGATGCCTCGTTGACCCTCGAAACCGTGGGGCATCATTCCTACTCCAATCTGGGGATGGGACTGCTTGGCCACATCCTTGGCCTCGCCGCCGGACTGAGCTGGGAGGATCTGGTTAGAACAAAGATCTGCGTCCCATTCAGAATGCAGGATACATGTATTGTTCTTTCGGCCGAACAGGTGCCGCGTCTCTCGCCAGGATATATTCAGAAAAGGTTTCTGGGGTTACCCCTGCGTTTTCTCACTCCAGATCGTTCCATCTGGTTCGTCGAGGTCAAGAACTGGGATATCCCCACATTTGCTGGAGCGGGAGGACTGCGCTCCACTGTGGATGATCTCCTTCGATTTGCCTCCGGAGTCCTTCGAGCAAGCCAAGATGGTGATCATCATCCGTTTTCTGATGCTCTGAAGCCTCAGTTCCAGTTGGATGGCAAGTCCTGGATTGGCTTGGGCTGGCTGCTAGAGGGAGTGGAGGATGGCAAGCCCGAGAAGATCTGGCATAACGGTGGGACTGGAGGGTACCGTTCCTTCCTCGGGATCGATGTCAAGAAATCCATGGCGGTCGTCATCCTTTCGAATACATACACTGACAGCGGAGTCGACCAGCCTGGCCAGGAGATACTGGAAAAGCTCGGAGAATCCGGTCAATAACCATCTAGCTCTGGCATCGGTAAACGGCTTCAGGATCGCAGTGACTTTGATGAGGTTGTGGGATAGAATTCCCGTTCTCTATTGAAATTTTGAGCCTGAGGAGGCCATTCGATGCGTAAGAAGTTGATTGCCGGTAACTGGAAGATGTATTGCGGAGATCCCGAGAAGGCGGTGGCACTTGCCAAAGGGGTCATCGAGGCTTGTGGCGGGCAGGACAAAGTCGAGGTGGCGGTGTGCCCGCCAGCGACAGCTTTGGCGGCGGTATGTGCAACCTGTAAGGGATCGAAGATCGGGGTGGGTGGTCAAAACCTGTACCCCAAGGATGAGGGCGCTTTCACCGGCGAGGTGTCCGCCACCTTTCTCAAGGCTGTGGGATGCGCCTATGTGATCCTCGGCCATAGCGAGCGCCGCACCTATTTCAAGGAAACCGATGCCTTTATCAATGAGAAGGTCAAGGCCGCTCTGGCGAAAGACCTTAAGCCGATCATGTGCATTGGAGAGACCGAAAAAGAACGCGAGGATGGGATCACCGAGAAAGTGGTCGAGACTCAGTTGCGTGGTGGTTTGGCGGGCTTGAGCGCGGAGGAGATCGGCAAGTTGGTGATTGCTTATGAACCGGTCTGGGCCATCGGCACTGGCAAGGTCGCCACTCCAGCGGATGCCCAGGCGGTCCATGCTTTCATCCGCAAGCTGCTTGGCGAATTGGCCTCCCCCGCGGTGGCCGGGACCGTACGGATTCAATATGGCGGAAGCATGAAGCCTGATAACGCGGCGGAGCTGCTCTCACAGAAAGACATCGATGGTGGTCTGATCGGTGGGGCAAGTCTAAAGGCTGATTCCTTCGTGGCGATTGTGAAGGCGGGGATGTAAGGTCCTGTTCGTATCCAATACTACGGGGGCGGCGTCGCGCTTGCCCCCTTTTTTACTTACAACAGCATTTTTATCCGGCCTGCGCGAAATGGTGATCCGCGGTGAGGGCCTCGGTCAGGCCATGGCGCTCCATGACCACGAAGGAGATGCAATCGGTGAGAGACCAATCCTTGTCGGGACATCTCCGATAGAACCCAAATCCGTTATCAAAATCATCCGATGACGCAGGTATGATTCGCACTGCTGCGGTTGATCTGAGGAAATCGGTCAACTCAGTAAAACGAAGCCGATTTGGGGGTGATGACATGGCATCACCTACCTCGACTAGAACCCATTCCGTCGTAACCAGCGGACGGTCCAAGCTCTCACTTCTCTCTCGAGCTCTTTCATGTCCTTCATCCTCACGATTCAACAATGCGATGAAGTAGTGAGTATCTGCAAAGTAGGCCCTCATTTGGATGGGAGTCCATGGAGATAGTGATCATGATTCCGGGCCATATCAGAGGGTAGTCCTTCCGCCACACCCGCAAAGCGAAGCAAACCCTGACGCAATTCAGCCAGATCATTATCCTCATCGGCAAGATCCACTCTCACCTCGGCTCCTTCAGGCAGCTCCACCGGCTCATCGAGCACCACGACTCCATTTTCTATATGTCCTCTGTAGGTCATTCTCGTCACCTTATATCCATCTCTAAGATATCGTACCCATAATCCAAGTCGGGGGAAGCGGTAGATTAGTAACGTTTCCACATCCAATGCATGGCCAAGATGTTATAGGCGAATAACACGGTGAACTTGATGGAGTCTATCGGTAAATCCTCGAAGGAGGTCGCATTCGTCACCATTGTAAACAGCATAATAAAACCTGAAAAAAATAAAAAGAGTGATTCTTTCAACCCAAAATAATAAATCGTGTTTTCTGGTCCCTTCCCGATTGTAATTGAAGGAATTGAGGCAAACCAGAAAACAGTTCCACTACTGAAGAGCAGACAAAGAGACATTAAAGCTTGTAGATTCATGTCGATTTCCAATACAAGTCCAGAGTAGATGATCCTTACCCCGAATGCGAATACAATGACAGAAAGGACTGCCCACGAAACAACTATCCATCCTGAGATCGGTCTTGTCAGGCAATCAAGGATGACATACCCGATGGAGACAACACTTATCAAAACCTTGATACCAAAGTAAAACAAACTCCCGAATACGATAATAATGAAAGTGGCCCATACTGAATAATCAATCATATCAAATAAATGAGAATCTTGTCCCAACTGGTGATACACATAATTGTCATAACCATGAATCCAGAAATCCATCAGATAGTGACTAATGAAGAAAGCTGCACCCAGCAACATACTATTCAATAGAATCATGCAAGTCATCTTCAGATAGATAACATATTGAATCTTCCCAGCACGAAATGAACTTATCATATCATTCGATAGGAAAGGAATTTCACACTTTCTGGATTCAATCGTTTCCTTCACAAGTTTTAGTTGTTTACGGATGAAGGGTATCCCAAAGAAAAGAAAGCCGAGAGAGAAGGTCAATGAAAATAATGCAATAGCTGGCATACCTGTTTCACTGACTTCCATAATCCCTAAAAGGGTACTACCCGCTAGAAGAAAAACCCAACCGACAAGGATTGCGAATTGTGTCAAAGATGCCTCTTCAATGTTTTTAAGCCATTCTGAGGTCCCTAATGACCAGATCGCTGTCGCAAAGAAAAAAAAATCATACCAAATGCCGGAACGACGAAAAACCACATCCAACTGAAGGATTCTGGTTGGACATAATATGCAATGATTCCAACTGGGATGCACAACCAGAGGAAGACCATCAAGATGTGTTCGATGATGATGAGTAGGGTTCTTTTCCAAGGCTCCAAAGGAATGACTCGAAGGAGCAATTCAGCTTTTGGGTTTCCCAGTCGAGTCACTGAGCAAGAAATAAACCATAGCGCGGCATATCCAATGAAGCATACTGCATCTCCAAGTGATTTAATATGATAAAATCTCCCGGTATGTTCAAGAAACCAGCAATAAACAAGAATCCCAATAATTGGAATCAATGCGGTTGGAAGAAAGAGTTCCCAATCTGCGAAAACCGAGAGGGGGATAATACTGAGGAAATGGAATGGGGATCTCTTCTGGTTCATGGTTCAGTACCTCTTCCACATTAAATACATCGTGGCGGTATTCATTCCTATCGCAAGAAGCATCCCTGGAATCTTGACCATCGGGTTCATGTACTGATGTTCTAAAGGAAATACCAGGATTGGAAATAAAAACGTCACACTTAATAATATCAACCATTCATAAAGGCCTAGATTTCGTATTGTGGGCTCCTCTTTGAGTGGTGAACCAATTGTCGCTATCTCCCATGCTGTCATTAGAGACCAAGATGAAAATGCCATAGCAATTCCAAAACAATAGAGTTCTATAGTCATTCGTCCAATGGTGATAGTTGTCATAAAAAGCGTCAAAAAGGAAATGAATACAACTTGGATCCAGGATCGAACTATCATCGAAGACGATCTTATAGGTCTCATCTGACAATCACGCAAAAGACAGCCAAAATCATAAATGCAGCGAATACTTCGATAAAGGAAGTAAATGTAAAAAGAAAATCCTGAAATTAATACCAGAACAACAACCGTGTAGTATATGAATGAAAAGAAATTGTTTGAGAATAATGATTCGAGAACCTTTTGATCCGTAATATAACCGACGGTAAATGAAAAACAGGGGTATAATACTACTGGAAGCATCGCCAACAAAAAGGAACCAAACCCCTTGGCGACTACATTCAAAAATGGTGACAGAGACATACCTCCAGGTGGAAGCTTTGATATCTGATCGGGTTGTAGAAGCACCGGTGGTGCCTCTTTAACTTGAGGTTTCACTCTGTATTGCTGTAGTGGCTTTTCTGGAACCAATCCGCTGATAAAGGCCAGAGACCAAGTGATGAGGCAGCCAAGTGAGGCGGTTGTCTCTCGATCCCATGGAATCTCGATAATGAAGGCCCGGCCAGGCTGATTGAAGAGCTCGTCGATGAATGGAAAAAGGCAAACGGTACTAAGACCTGTTGCTACCAGGAAAGGAAGCGAAAGCAAATCAGATTTTCCCTGTGCGTAACGCGCATAAAGGTTGAAAATGGTGATGTATAAACCAAAAAGGGTATTCCCACCCATAATAACAAATAGTACATCCCACCCATGGGTTTGTAGTTGTCCAATCCAACCGAGGAGTAAAATGACTGGAAGGATGACCCAAACCAACAGAAGACCGAGATGTTCAGTAAAGATGATGACCAGTTGCCGTGTAATCGGAATTGGCAGCAGTTTGAGAAAGAACCAGTTGGTGGGGTATCCTAAACGTGTCACCAGAGCGGCTGCAAACCACACCACGATGTAACACCCTCCAACAATCCCCTGAGTGGTTACCGTGGGAGTCAATCCAGTTTCATTTTGCTGGCTCCGGTGGTATTGGTAGGCATAGACTACAATGATTAACGAAACAATAGGGAGAAGGATCTTCCAGAGAATGAAGATGGATAAGGGGACAATCCTGAAGGTATGAAATACTGGAGGTTTGATTCCCATTCAAGTGTCCTAATACTTCTTCCACCTTATCTGCATGGCGAGTAAATTAATCATGAATACCAATTCCAGATTCGGAGTTATCACACTTTGTTTATAGTTCATGAATCCCAATTGTTGGATTAGTTTCCATGTAATGTATGCGCAGATAAGGAGAACTCCCCATCCTATCCCACTCTGGTCCAGCCGCGTGGGTCCCTGAGCTACAGGGGAGGAAATGTAAGCAAAGATCCCAACTGAGACCGCCATGAGGAGCAATAAAATGGAACTATTTATTTTTAACAGGAGAGGACATCGTCCAATATAGCCAAAACGATCCAATGTAAAGACAGCAAACATGAGGACCACCATCTGAAGAAAGATCATCGTGAGAATATAAAATTTCGATATAGGGCGTTGACGGCAATCCCAAAGGAGAGTCCGGAATCTCCACAACTGTACTATCGATAAACCCAAGAAAAGACAAAAACAAGAAAACTTGATGGAACTAAAGGAGGCTCCCAATAAATATTTAAGCGATTCCGGAAGATGATGATACAGCGAGGCCACAGTTGAATTAGTTTCATACCAGTGATTAAAATTTTCATGAATCCAGTTTACTATAAATGGACTCAAGTAAGCCAAGATAGCAAATATAAAGAACAAAGCATTGATCTGAAGGAAATAAAGTGTCGGACGATAGCCTGGTTGAATCAATGATAGATGAGCAGTTTTTAAGAGAGGCTGTGGCGAAACTTTTATTCCAAATAGATGTTTCCATGAACGTTGAGGCAGAACCGGAACATATGCAGACAAAATCGCTAAAATCCAGATGAGTGGAAACAATTGACACATGGTCCAAAAATGATTCAACATAACCGAATGTCTGGGATTATTTATAATTGGTTCAACCCAACACGAAAGAACATATGATGTAAACAATACGAATACCAAGAAGGCCTGAAAATATACCTCAATTCCTTTCCCCAAGTAGGAATAAAACACATTCACAAAGATGAGTGCGGAACCAAACAAGACGTTTCCTGCCACAATCGAATAGACATAATACTGCCATTGATTTGTTAATTCGCCCGTGTAAGCTAACATAATAATGACAGGAATGAGCACCCACACACACAGGAGGACCACATGCTCAATCAATACTATCATCATTTTTTGCAGAAGAGTAATCGGTAGGAAACGTAGGGGTTGATAATTCGCAGGAAGCCCGAGACGAGTTACCAGAGCCGAACAGAACCAAACTGCTCCGATCCCAATACACGCGAAATGAAATCCAACCATCCGCCTATAATAGAGACCACCTCCCTGCGCCGCTGAATAGATCCAACTAGCATGGAGAAAAACCACCCCACCGGTATAAAAAAGAAGTACTGGCCAGTCCGCGAAAACGGAAAGAGGGACAATCTTCAACACTTGCCTTAGCGACACCCCCCTCACTTCTCCTCCCCCTTCCGCACCGTGGCCAAAAAGATGTCCTCGAGTGTCATTGGCGTCATTTCGATGTCGGAAGCACCACACTCGGTCAGCCATTGAGTGAACTTCTCGATATCGTTGGTCTCTACCTGCATCCGTTGACCCGCGCCATCACGCGAGAGGAGCAACTCCTCAGGTGGCGTGGCATTGGGCGGGCAGGTGAAGGTGACCTTGCGGTGGTGTTCGAGCAGGCTGAGCTTGTCGCCCTCACTGGTGATCTGGCCGTCGCGGATCATCACGATGTTGTCGGAGATACGTTCGACATCCTGCAAATTGTGACTCGAAATGAAGACCGTCCGCTCCTCGCTCTCGATCACCTTGAGCATTTCATCCACCACATCGCGCCGTACCGAGGCATCCAGCCCGGAGGTCGGCTCATCCAAAAGCAGCACTTCAGGACGGTGCGAGAGCGCTAGGAGCAGTGCGGTACGGACCTGCATCCCCTTCGAGAATTTCGAGATTTTCCGGTCCGCCGGGAGCTGGAAACGTTGCGCCAGGTCCACACAGTAAGCATCATCCCAGGTGGGGTAGAAGGCGCGGACATAGTTGATCAGCCAGGGCAGCTTGGCGAAGGGCAGCAGGATCGGCTTTTCGCCCACATATCCCAAACGGCGGCGGATCTCCACCTCCTGTTTCCGCGAGTCCATCCCCAGGATCCTGATCTTCCCACCCGCACGCGGATCGAAGTTCATCATCGCATTCATCATCGTGGTTTTCCCAGCGCCATTGGGACCAATCAGCGCGGTGATGCGCCCCTTGGGAACATTCAGGTCGAGCGGCCCCAGGGTGAAGCCCCGGAAGTGCCGGTACAGCTGAGAAATCTCAATCGCATAGTCGTTCATGTGTGCCTCCTTGTTTCATGAATTCAAAACAATTTCTCTCACAACTACCTCACCCCCAACCCCCTCTCCCACGGGGAGAGGGGGTTATCTTCCGCAACCACTGCAATACCTCTTCCTCGCTCATTCTCGCCAAGCGTGCGATACCCACTGCTTTTTCAACCAGATTCCGGATTTCATCACTCGCACTGGCACGGCATGCTTCCAACGCCCCCTCCGCCACATAGGTTCCCTTCCCTTGACGAGTCGCCAGAACTCCCTCGGCCACGAGATCATCATAGGCCCGCTTGACTGTGATCATGCTGACCCGTAATTCGCCGGCCAGCCCACGGAAGGAAGGTACCGGCTCCCCCTCGGCAAGATTGCCACGCAGGATGGCATGGCGTATCCCCTGCTTAACCTGCTCATAGAGCGGTTCGGGACCAGTCATCGAAACAGGGATTAGGAGACGTGGAGGCATGGTTTTTAACATCTGTATATATACAATAAATACAGTTTCAGATCAATCTCTACTCCAGCTTTCCAGTTGGGCAAAGATGGGGCTCTGGAACTTGAGCCGCAAGGATTTCTTGTGTTCCTTAGAGACATGGGTGGACTCCAGGACCCGTTGGTAAAGGGCCTTGGGTTAGAAGCTTCGGGCTAAACTCAAAATGAATAAACTTGTAAACTGAATTCAGCGAGCCGGAGGAGACCATCGCCGCCGGGCGGTTCAGCTGTTCCGCCTGGGGGAGGAAAGTCCGGACTGCAACAGGCCAGGGTGCTGGGTAACTCCCAGGGGTGGCGGGCCAAAGTCCGCCGCTACGGAAAGCGCCACAGAAAAGATACCGCCATTCCCTCCGGGGAATGGTAAGGGTGAAAAGGCGCCGGTAAGAGCGCACCGGCGGCTGGGTGACCAGCCGGATTGGCAAGCCCCACCCGCAGCAAGGCCAAATAGGGGGCCAGGGATGGCCTGTCCCATCATGAGCCCCGGGTTGGCCGCTTGAGCCAGGCGGGAACGTCTGGCCTAGAGGAATGATGGTCACGCTTCGCTTCCACGAAGCGCACAGAATCCGGCTTATCCTCCGGCTCGCTAAACAATAATAAAAAGACCTTGTTGATTCTCCATTCAGCGGTCAACAAAGTGTTGCAGCCTTTCGGGGTACCGGTCCCCTTGCACCGTGATTTTGGAGGCGGCGCTATCGATCTCACCGAGATCTTCAGGTGTAAGTTCCACTGAGGCTGCCCCAATGTTTTCTTCTAAACGATGTAGCTTCGTGGTCCCGGGGATAGGGACAATCCACGGCTTTTGGGCGAGAAGCCAAGCGAGCGCGATCTGAGCGGGAGTCGATTTCTTGCGTTCCCCTATCTTGCTGAGAAGATCCACCAAAGCCTGATTTGCTTTTCGAGCCTCAGGGGTGAAACGTGGAAGTGTGGAGCGAAAATCGGAACTGCTAAACTCCGTATTTTCGTTGATTTTTCCTGTAAGAAAGCCTCTTCCTAATGGGCTGTAGGGAACAAAGCCAATTCCAAGTTCCTCCAGAACCGGAAGCACTCCCATCTCGGGATCTCTCCACCACAGCGAATATTCGCTCTGGAGATCTGTTACTGGCTGGACCGCATGGGCGCGACGGATTGTCTGCACACTAGCCTCGGAAAGACCAAAGTGCTTGACCTTGCCTTCCTGCATCAGTTCCTTCACCGCTCCCGCGACATCCTCGATAGGGACATCCAGATCCACTCGGTGCTGATAGTAAAGATCGATCACATCGGTCTTGAGCCGTTTGAGCGAGGCCTCAGCGGCCTGCTTGATGTGCTCTGGCCGGCTATTCAGGGCTGGCATACCCTTCATCCCCCTGGGATCGGACGTGGGATTGAGGTCGAAGCCAAATTTGGTAGCGATGACCACTTGATCTCGCAGAGGAGCGAGCGCCTCACCAACAAGTTCCTCGTTTATGAATGGGCCATAAACCTCTGCTGTATCGAAAAAAGTGATGCCACGCTCCACAGCTGCACGGAGAAGAGAAATCATCTCTTGCCTGTCTGCCGCCGGTCCATAGGCGAAACTCATTCCCATGCAGCCTAACCCAAGCGCTGAAACCTCAAGTTTACTCTTTCCAAGTGTGCGCTTCTGCATGTTTCTATCTCCCCTTTTTAGTCCTTGAGCCTGTTGGCAATCGGATTGACCGGTCTATGTACAAGGCATAGTCATCGGAATGCTTTGACTGGAAATATATCTCCGCGCTGTCTTCAACCATGATTCCCGGAAAACTCCGTTTTCTATGACTCACTCAGTTTTCTATCATGCTTGGGGAAGGGGGTGGTATTGGATACAGAGGCGATGGCCCTTCCGAGCCATGCGATGGTTTGTCCAAGATGCTTCATATTCCGCATGGCCTCATCGTCGTTAAGTACTTCCCCTTTCTCGAGTCCGAAACCAAGGTTCCAATACAAAGAGCCAGGGACAATCATTGAAGACATCAAGAACATGTGGTTGATCGTGTCGAAAACATGGGTCGCGCCTCCACGCCGGACAGCCACGACCGCAGCCCCGATCTTTCCGCTAAAAAGACCACCGTTGGCAAATGAAACGAAGCCAGCCCGGTCGATCAGAGCCTTCATTTCGGAGGATACATCAGCGAAGTAGGTGGGAGAGCCGAGGATGATCGCATCGGCTGCATACATCAGTTCAAGGTATTCATTCACTACATCCTTGTCATTATGGCATCTTCCATTCCGCATTTCGAAGCACTGATGGCAGGCAATGCAACCCCGCACTGGTTTGCCGCCAATTTGACGGTACTCGGTACTCCAGCCAGCGGTTTCCAGCGTTTCGAGTACCTTTTTAAGCATGATTTCCGTGTTGCCGCCTGCTCTGGGGCTTCCATTGATGGCGATTGCTTTCATGTTGAACTCCTGATTACTTGGTCATTATGGGGCCGGATTATCTTTGAATGATGAAACGCATCAAATCAAGGAACTCTACAGCGCCCCGGCGGCGAAAATGAGACGTGTAGGATAATGAAACTCAAATTCCATGAATGGCTCCTTGAGTAACATTCTTTGTGGATGATTAGATCGTACTCCAGAGCGAGCAAAAGCAGGTAGACCAATCGTGATCAAATCCTTCCCTATCGTACAATCCTTTCTTCTCGTCTCGTGGCTTCCTGATCCTCCCATCCTGTCATACCCTCCCTGTATACTTCTCATTGGTCTTTTACGGAACTGGTAAGGGAGACGACAGTCTTGACCGATTTCAAGTTCATTCACGCTGCTGACATTCATCTGGATAGTCCTCTGCGTGGTATCGAACGTTACGAGGGCGCACCGGTGGAGGCCATCCGCAATGCCACCCGTGCCGCGTTGACCAACATGGTGGATCTCGCCATTGAGGAGAAGGTTCGTTTTGTGCTGCTGGCGGGTGATCTCTACGATGGGGACTGGAAGGATCTGAATACCGGCGCTTTCTTCATACGCGAGATGCAGCGTCTGCGGGATATAGGGATCCGGGTTTTCCTCATCGCCGGCAACCATGACGCTCGCAATGAGATGACCAAGGAACTCCGGCTCCCGGATAACATCAACTTCTTTTCCTCATCCGAACCGGAGTCTGTGGTGATCGAGGATCTCGATGTGGTGGTTCATGGACAGAGTTTTGCTGGAAGGAAAATAGCCGGGGACCTTTCATCCGGATATCCACATGCCTGGCCAGGTTTTTTCAACATTGGGCTGTTACACACCAGCGCCATGGGCTTCCCCGAACATGAGGTTTATGCCCCATGTAGCGTGGAGGGCTTGCGCTCCAAAGGGTACCAGTACTGGGCTTTGGGACATGTCCATCAAAGACGGGTCTTGTGTGAGGACCCGCCGATCCTTTTCTCCGGCAACACTCAGGGCAGACACATCCGGGAAGCGGGTGTGAAGAGTTGTTCCCTGGTTCATATTAAGAAGGGCGAACCTCAAATTGAGTTATGTCCCCTCGATGTTCTCCGTTGGGTTCACGCCAATGTCGATGCGACTGGGGCGGTGACTCCGGAGGAAGTGGTGGACAGGCTGCCCGCCGCATTGAGTCAACCTCTTGAGGACAATGAAGGAATCTTCTTGGCCGTCCGCATCCATCTCATTGGCGCAACCGATGCGGATGCCGCGCTACGCTCGGATCCGGAACGATGGATCACCGAACTGCGTCTCGCCGCTAGCGACACGGACCGTGAACGGATCTGGATCGAGAAGGTCCTTATCGAAACCCAAACGGCGCGGATTTCCTCGAATGGGATGGAAACAGGATCGTTTATCTCAACATTAAACCGGTCGATTGATGAGCTCAGCCTCGCTGGTGAAATTCCCAAGAATCTGCAAGATCCGGTAGCCGATCTCCAGCGGAAACTCCGCCAGGATGCACGTGAAATGGAGATGGATGTGTTCCCGGAAACGCCGGAGCAAGTACGCGAGTTGCTCGCGGATGTCCGTCAGGTTTTATTCGGACGACTCAACACTGGGGGGGCCATGGAATGAGGTTTCTTGAACTCTACCTCAACGCATACGGGCCCTTCACGGATCTGAAGGTGGATCTCTCCGCTGGCCAGGAGGGTTTGCATGTTATCTATGGCCCCAATGAGGCGGGGAAGAGCACCGCCCTACGGGCTTTGGGGAACCTGCTCTATGGTTTCGAACACAAGTGCGAGGATGCTTATCTCCATGACCTGGCCAAGCTGCGTGTCGGCGCGAAGATCCGTAGCACTGACCATACGGAACTCGCTTTCATCCGGAGGAAAGGCAATAAAGATACGCTCCTGGATCTTGAGGGGAATCCTCTTGCGGATGCGGCCTTGTCGAGGTTTCTCGCTGGAACCAGCCGCGATGTGTTCTCCTCGCGTTTTGGGATTGGTTTTGCGGAGCTACGCGAGGGAGCCGCTGGCATCCTTGCCGGCCAGGGGGAAGCGGGAACTACTTTGGCCTCCACGGGCTTGGGTGGCCTGGATGTGCGTGGTGTTATCGAGACCTTGGACAAGGAGGCGGAGGACCTTTTCAAGTATCGCGGTCAAAATCAGAAGATCAATCAGGCCATCTCGCGCCACAATGAGATCCGGAACCGGTTAAAAGCCCTTTCGGTCAGCATGGAACAAGCCCATGAGACGGAACTACTGATTTCATCCTTGCGTAAAAAAGCGGAGGAGATCCGGAACCGGCTTGAGAAACTCAACCACGAAAAATCACGCCTGACCCGCCTGCAAACCGCCATTCCCAAACTGGCCAAACGCCAGGATCTTTTGGTCAGGAAAGCCGCATTTGGGGATGTGATTATCCTTTCCAATGATTTTTCCCAAAAGCGGAGAATTACTCAGCAAAACTTAGCGAATGCTCGGACCTCTTTATTCGAAGCGGAAGCAGAACTGGAACATCTCAAGAGGGAAATCGAGAACCTGGATATTCCTGCCACTATTCTGGAGGCCAAAGAGACTATTGATGAAGTTAAGCTTGGTCTGGGTGCATTCATCAAGGCACTTAAGGACAGACCTGGGCTTGTTGAAGCCCAGTCCCGGGCTCGGATTCAAGCGGAGGAGACCGCCAAAAGGATTCCGGGCCAACCCTCCCTCCAGGCCCTTATGGAATGTGATCTAACAACAAGCCAACGGCAACGCTTAAGCGATCTTGTCAACGAGTACACGCGCTTAATGGGCAACCGCGAGTCTATTGAGAAACAGATTGCCAAAAATACCCAGTCGCTGGAAAGGATTTGTGATGATATTGACTTTTTACCCGCCATGCGGAACTGCCAAAGATTGAAGGTCTACCTGGAGGTGGTTACTGAAGCGGGCGCCCTGGAGAAAGACCGGGAGAAGGTCCTACATGACATCAAGGTCAACGATTCTCAGGTGGAGATTGAGGCCTCACGTATGACGGGGTGGAAGGGGACTCTCGATGAGTTGGAAACGCTCAGCTTACCGAGTGTCGATACGGTTACCCTCTATGCCCAAAGGTTTCAAAAAATTGAGGGTCAGATAGCTGATCTTAACCGGCGGAAGAGTGATGCTGAGAGACGGCTCACGCGGAATGAACAAGACCTTGCCAAGTTACTCAAGGAAGGCGCGGTGCCCACTGAGGAAGACCTGGAATCCGCTCGCGCACGGCGTGAACAAGGGTGGAGTCTAGTACGGCGGGCTTGGCTCGAGGGTCAAGACATTACCCAGGAGGCGACGGTCTATGATTCCACACATCCCTTGCCTGAAGCCTATGAGGCTGCGGTTCTCTCTGCGGATGAGATCTCCGACCTCCTCCGCACCGAGGCCGCGAAAGTGGAGCGCCATGTCACTTTGCTGGCCAAACGACAGGAAATTAACATTGAACTTCAGGAAGTGACCGACGATCTCAACAACTGCATGGGGAGTTTGCACGCTGCCCAAGAAGAGTGGACCTCTTTGTGTGTGGAGGCTGGGATTTCCCCACTCTCTCCTCAAGAGATGACTGGGTGGTTGGTTAAAATCCCCTCCATTCATCAACGTCTGGAACAGGTCCGGAGTGACCATCTGCGTCTGGAACAGATCGAGGAGATGATTCGCAAACACCGTGAGGGGCTCAGCCGCCATCTTGAGCAGCTCGGAGAGAGGGCAGTGGCCGAAACAGAATCCCTCCGCGAGGCCTTATTACGGGCCAAGGAGGTTGTGTCCTCCATCGAGAAGACGGAAAAGGAGCGAGAGTTATTTCGTCAGAAAGAACTAGATCTCCGGAAAAACTTGGATAATGACCGAAGATCCCTGACTACGAATGAGGCTGAACAAGCCAGCTGGGAGAAGAATTGGCGGGAGGCGGTGGGGGTGCTGGGCCAAGTAGTGGAAGTTGCACCTCAGTCGCTGATGGATATCTTGGGGCAGCGGGATGAAGTTCTAAGTAAGGTGAATGAGGCTGAAAAACTGGCCGAACGGATTCGCCAAATCGATGAGGACGCATGCGAATACCGGAACAAGGCGATAGCTCTTACCGCCCGGGTCGCCCCTGACCTTGCAAACCTACCGCCCCAGGAGTCCATTCAGATCCTCTCCCAAAGACTCGAGTCAGCCCAGAAAGCGAAAACTCGCCGGGAAGGACTCGTGGAACAAATCTCCAAAATGGAACGGTCCATCAAGAAGCAAAAGACATCCATTGAAGAGTTGTTGAATCAACTGATGTGTTTGATCCACGAGGCGGGCTGCCTCCATGAGGAGGATCTTCCCCAAGCAGAGGAACGTTCGGAATCGTTCCTGGAGCTACAGCAGGAACTGGAAAGAATTGAAAGTGAACTGCTTGAAATTGCCCCCAAAGGAGATCTTAACGAGCTCATTCAAGAGACTGCTGAAATTGACCGCGACATGATCGAGGGATTGCTGGCCTCGATCAAGGAGGAGATTGGTCTCCTGGAGCGTGACAGCTCAAGTTGCCATCAAGAGATTGGAAAGAACGAACAGATCCTTTCAGCCATTAACGGAAATGACAATGCCGCGAGAGATGCCGAGGAGGCGCAATCCATCCTAGCGGGCATCCAGACACACGCGCAAAGGTATATCCGCCTGAAATTGGCGTCGGGAATCCTTAGGGCTGCCGTGGAACGATTCAGGAAGGAAAACCAGGGCCCTCTTCTGGAACGTGCCGGATCGATCTTCAAAACCATTTCCCTAGGTTCCTTTACAGGGTTGGAGACCGATTTCAATGACAAGGATGAACCAGTCCTTGTGGGAGTACGTGAGGGAGGCATCCAGCTGGCTATTGACCAGATGAGCGATGGGGCGCGTGATCAACTTTATCTGTCGCTTCGCTTGGCCCATCTTGAGATGTTCCTCGATTCCCAGCTGGAGAAAATGCCCTTTATTGTGGATGATATCCTGGTGCATTTCGATGACGAACGCGCTGTTGAGACTCTCAAGGTGTTGGGAGTACTCTCCAAAAAGACTCAGATCCTCTTCTTTACCCATCATCGGCATCTGGTGGAGTTAGCACGGAAGTCACTACCCGAGGGAACGCTTTTTATACACGACCTTCCAGCACGAGCCTGGGTTGAATAAGTACTAGTGCCTTGTTGACTTGGTTGTGCAACGTTTCCGGCCTCATCCCCCCACCCCTTTCTCCCATAGGGCGAAGGGGGAGTCACAAGTCCCCTCGCCCTGTGGGAGAGGGGATTTAGGGGTGAGGTTTCTGTTGCTACATCATCCCAACTAAGCACTAGCTGGTGAGGTTTGGACCAGCTGGTTGGGTCCATTTTCATGCTTTGTGGGTGTCGTAAAGCGACATGATTACTCCAATCGAAATAAAAGAGGATAATCACGAAGAAGCACGGAAGGGAGAATCACGTTATTTTCACCGTCAGTAAAAGTCATCTCCTGCTCGCGGCCGTTCAAAAGATCAACACCGATGATCCTTTTTGGTTTGGTCACATTAAGAGTAACTTGTCTTTCAAGGGGGGATAATTCATCAGTCCGTTTCTTCCGTGATTTCTCTACCATCCAGATGGCAATGAGTTTCTGATTACCCGGTAACGAGAAACCGCATTGATGTAGATTTGGAATTCCGGGGGAAACTTCCACCCGAATCTCATCAGGTGAAGTCCCATCCAGTAAGGTGGCTAGAGTTCTTAGGACATAGTAGGAATAAGTGGGTTTCAAGATCGGAGCGCCATTACCCCAGAAGGGCTGCCAGGGGGGAGAGAAGAGCGAGGTCGTTTCATTCCAGAACATTGGGACCCGCAGAAAAGTATGAAGAACCGCTGACCGAGCGAGGTATTTGGCGGCAATCAATGTGGATGTCCGGTTGTTGTGGATAGCGTAGGCCCCGCATTCATTGGCCCATAACTCCCCATGGAAACCAATCTTTCCCGCTTCATTCCTCAGATACTCAACCGCATCGGCATAATTCTTAACCGTGGCGGGAGCCCACACGTGGCGGGGACGATCCAGCTCCTCGGGAGCGTAGTCATCATCCGTATCCTGTGGAAAGGAGTAGGGGTGCCATGTGATGACATCCACCCATTCCGCCATTCCCCTTCTCAACGCAGTCAGGATAAAATCAGCCACCAAGGGACAGGGGCCACACAAGCATATTTTAGCATCCGGATCCGCTTGTTTGATGGCTTTAGCCGCTGGTAGCGCCCTTCGGACATAATTCGACGCAGCGTCATCAACCGGTCCCTGCTTTCCCGGACCGTAACTGTCTTGATTGTAGAATTCATTATATATTTCATAATAGCGGATTCGTCCCTTGAAGTGATTGACCATGAATTCAGCATACCGGCTGAAACCTGCTATTTGATCCTCCTCACCCATATAAAGGCTGTTGTCAGGAGGGCCCAATGTGAGAGTGACTTCAATTCCATTATTAACCGCTTCTGATACAAGATCATCCAAATAGGGATCGAGTGTGTAGATCCCTTTTTGTCTTTCCACGAAAGTCCAGATAAATGGTGTCAGGTAGTAGCTCAGGCGCAACCACTTGATTCCAAGGTCATATTGCATCCGCCAAAAGGAGGCTTGTGTCTCCTGATCAAGCCAAAGAAGATGGTATTGAGCTGAAACAGTTATTCCACAGCCACGAGAGAATTTGGCCAGATTGGAGCCAGAAACATTGCGAACCTCACATTCAGCCAGAAAGAAATCGTCATCGCTGGTCAACCACACTTCACGCGCTTCCACCGGATCGAACTGGTAGATGGAATATGTGGCACCTGACGGGGATGTTTGTTCTCCCTTCTGGTAGACCGCGGGTGCGGTATTGTTGGGTTTTGTAATTGGTTGGGTCTCATGACCAGTGACTTTACAAACCGTCCTCCATTTCCCCTGTTCTGTTTGGGAATTTCGCCCGGACTTCGATGGCCAAAGGTCCCAATCAAATACACGTATCTCAAAGTTGGAAGGTCCACCGGCTAAGGCCACGGACGAGATCCTTACGGAGCGGGGGAAATCGATCCGCACCCAGGCCCTAGTAATCGAGGGGTCACCATCTGGTCTTCCCACGAATCCTTTGGTATGCGGATCGCCATCAATGATCTTGAGGGGAGAATGGGGCTCAATTCCGGAAACATGACTACTGGGGGAGCGAGTGGGAGTGAGACCCAGAAAATTATTCCCGATTTCCCAAGACTTTTTAGGTTTGATTTTCACCCATGGATTTTGGTTCCCTGTTTGAATCTTCAGTGAATCATCATAGGTGGGGCACACGGCATAGACATCAAAGGCCCCATAAGCATGGATAGGATATTCCTCATCTTCGCCAGAGACGGGTTGAAGTCTCCTGGGAGAAGAGATATCTGCATTTACCCTCCAACTGAATAAGGAACAGCAAATGGATATCGAAACAATCAGTTTCAGCATAGGTTATTGACAGGTGAACCCTCCATCGACCATCAAGGAGCTGCCAGTCACCCAACTGGATTCATCCGAGGCGAGATACACCGCCGCCCAGGCACAATCCTCCGGTTCTCCAATCCGGCCTATCGGGTGAAGCCGGACCACATCCTCATAGGTGAATCCGGGAGGGAAGACCTTCTTGGGAGCCGACCTCATCTCGGCGAGCTGGTCACGGTTCATCTCGGTCAATACCCATGCCGGGCAGATGGAGTTCACCCGGATGTTATCTTTAGCGAAATCGAGCGCCATGCACTTCATGAGCAGCTCCTGGGCTGCCTTGGCGGCGTTGTAGCATCCCTGTTTGGTCTGCCCAATATGCGCCGAAATCGAGGAAACCATAATAATCGATCCACCACCCGCTTGGCGCATCCATGGAAGGACGTGTTTGCTGCAAAGCCAGCTCCCCTTGGCGTCGATATCGAAGGTACGTTGCCATTCCTCCTCGGTTAAATCCTCGATAGTGCGAATGCTACCTCGAACACCCGCGTTGTTAACAAGCACTGTTATGGGCCCGAAGCGCGTGGCGGCCTCACCCACAATCCGCCTCACATCCACTTCCTTGGATACATCCCCCACAACCAGGATTGCCTCGTCTCCTTCCCTGTCAATCTCATCCACTGTGCGCTGGAGGGTCGCGGGAGTCCGGCCGCAAACCGCTACCTTCGCCCCCTCACGTGCGAAGACCGTGGCAATCGACTTCCCGATCCCCGTTCCACCCCCAGTAACAAGCGCTACTTTTCCTTTCAGACGGTCCACCATGGTTCACTTACCCCCCGGACAATCGGGTTCAACTCCTCTTAGTGAACAAGCACTAACGAATCGCTACTTTCCCTCCAGCATTCCTTGCTGCAGGCCATTTCCAACCGCGATAACAATCATGGCGATAACCAGCAACACAAGACCGGTATATAGAATTTTCATAGTCTTCGCCGAGACTCCTTTCCATTCTCCCGTGCGGACGCCAAGGACATTGGAGATGAATATCATCGTGCCCATAAACAGCGCGGCACCCACTGAGATTCCGAGAGGCCCCAAGCCTGTCTTTCCGACCGGGAAGGCAATCCCCTGGCCCAGGAACCACAGTAGGCCGATGGATGCGGCAAGAAGATATTCCCGTATTCTCCCCTCGCTTGACCAGTAATTCTTAAAAGTATTTTCTTTCATCATCTTTGGGAAGGTGAGGACCGCGTTGATACAGAGCATCCCAAGGAAGAATGGCAGATTATTGAACTGAGGAGCGAAGGCTTGGCTTACATTATGCGAAATCGCTATCTTCTCGACCCTGTCTCCCCATTCGTGGATGAAATAGTAG
>CAZORO010000030.1:898-21728 GCA_964581845.1 uncultured bacterium | reverse complement strand
GAATGGGGGAAGTCCCAGGCCATAAGGAGCCTCATCCTTTCAATCCGCTGTAAAGGCTGAGGGTGAAGGAGCACACTCTCACTCTTTGTGATTGGGAAAAGACAGCGAGGCACGATGTCCCTCCTTTGCGAGAATAATATGGCTTCCTCGTTGCCGGGAGGCTTCCCAGCCCAATGATGAGAAGACTTTCACAACCTCGGAACCACTCAGAATGGGGAGTGGAGGCATTAGACAAGGACCTCTACCTGTT
Source organism: uncultured bacterium (assembly GCA_964581845.1). Classification (GTDB taxonomy): domain Bacteria; phylum Hinthialibacterota; class Hinthialibacteria; order OLB16; family OLB16; genus OLB16. The sequence goes on along the minus strand of CAZORO010000030.1, from coordinate 21,478 downwards.
GTGTTTCGACTGTCCGTGAAAGACCCTTTTCGGCCTTGAATTTCAACAAAGGAGTCTTATCATGTACATGAATATGTACATGACAGGAGATTTTTCCATGGAGACAATTTCATTTACAAAAGTACGCCAAAACCTGAAAGATGTTTTAGACCGTATAGAGTTAAATCACGAACCAGTGTTAATCACGCGGGGAAAGAACAACCCTGCTGTCCTTATGTCTCTCCAAGACTACCGATCCCTTGAGGAGACAGCCTATCTCTTAAGAAGCCCGCGTAATGCTGAACGGCTTCGACGGTCGCTTGCGGATGCAAGGAAGGGGAAGCTGAAGGAACATGCGTTAATCGAAGAGGTTTGAGGCTGTGAAAATCCTCTTCACTGAAGATGGGTGGGATGACTACCTTTATTGGCAGAAAAACGACAAGCCGGTTTTGCGAAAGGTCAATGATTTGATCAAAGCCATACAAAGAGATTGTTTCCACGGAGAAGGAAAGCCGGAACTGCTACGATGGGATCTGGCGGGATTATGGTCAAGAAGGATTAACTTGGAGCATCGTCTGGTTTACGAGATCGAGGAGGACAATCTTCTCATCCATTCTTGTAGGTACCATTATTAAATGGATTTCACTCTGTAGATCTCCCAACAGGAATCAAACAAGCCCTCACCCCGGTGACTCCAACACATACACCGCTCTCCCCACTCGCTGGTCCTTCCGCCGGTATAGAATGGGCTCGAATCCCCGTTCAGGTATTACCGTCTGGTATCCGATCAAAGCAAGCCGCCTTTGAAGGTTGATGAAGACCGGATCTCCCTCCGTGGGTTGCCAGAAGGGAACCGCCAAACATACTCGTCCTCCTGGTTTGAGCACGATGCGGATCTCCGCAAAGGCGGTCACATAAAGCCTTTCCAGCGACTTTGCAAACTCGACCGCAGTTTTCCGGGACAACCCACCCCGGATGGGAGGTCCCAGGTCTCCCTCTCCCACCACTGCATCGATGGAAAGAGGCTCCACCAGCGAGGACAGCATCCGCGCGTCAATCTTCCGCAGTGGTACAGGCACCTCACTCGTATTTTTACGGGCGGCGGCATACCATTTCAGGTTCTCACGTGACTGCTCAAGCGCCTCTTCACGGAAATCGCTCCCCATCACCTCTAGCCCCAACAACAAACCTTCGATGAGGATTACCCCTGATCCACAAAAAGGATCGAGCAGTTTCTTGGTTTCACGAGTCCGGGCGAGGTTCACCATCTGCCGGGCGAGTTTGGGAGGTAAGAGACCGCGGCGCCTGGGACGATTCGGCTTGCCCAGATCGCGATCGCTGTAGTCCGAGGGGGAGAACACCCACACAGTCCTCCCGACCTGGATTTCTCCCGTACGATCACGCCACAAGCAAACCTCGGATTGGCGTTCATGCAATCGTTGTTCATAGACTTTGGTGGGAACCAACTCGGTGTCGCGGGGCGCTGGACGTTCCTCGCGGCCATGCACCTCGGGGTTCTGCTGGATGAAATCCCGGATAACTTGACGCAGCTTCTCGCGTTGTTCCTCAAGCCCCAGGGTCAGGCAGGAAACCGCCCAAGGGCCATCCGGGAGGATGAAAGGTGATCGTTGGAACTCATCCTCCACACTATCCGGCCAGTGGGTAATGGGACGGATCGCACGGATCACTCCCCCCATCTGTTCACAAAATGGGATGATGGCTTGGACAGATTCATCCAGGATCAATTCCGCTAGATGGTCCTCTCCCCGCACAGCTTTTCCAGCCACGAGAGAGGCCACCTGTTTGAGCTCCTCCCAACAGAGCTCCGTCTCGCGCCCAAGTTGAAGAATGAAATGACTCATCGGTCAAAGGTAAACAAAATGTGGAGCTACGGACAGTATGAAAACACCAGGTACCGGAACTCATTCCATTCGGGTCCAATCGCGAGACTTGTGTTTTCGATACGGATCCGGATCAGTTCCTTCCCCGTTGTATAGGATGCTGGGATCTCGAAGTCGCTGTCGAGCCACTGCTTGATGGGATTACGGTCCGCGATGAACCAATCCCTTTCCTTGACCACTTTTCCATCCACCACCACTCTGGCCCGCTGTCTTCCCTTGGATTGGTCACAACGCAGCCTGAGGCGCACTCCCTTATTATCCGGATCAATCCTTACACGAAAATTGCTCGCAACCCTGAAAGCCCTGCCGGCTTTGTCTCTCAGGGGTGTCTCATCCTCATCGCCTTCATAAAAAGACTCCAGCGGACCGGTCCAGGTTTGACCAGAAACATGATAACCATGTCCCAACTCCGAGCGTTTATCCCCCACATCGACTGCATCGGTGAGACGTAGCGCGGGCTGGTCGAGTCCGTAGTAGAAGACCAATCCTGAGTGTGCCATCGGCCAGTCGTTCCTGCCTCCCGCTTCGATCCCGAAACGGAGTCCGCGCTCGAAGGGATACCAGTCGCCCATGAGAACCCGTGTCATCGAAAACGTATACAGCGGTGGTCCGCTTCCATCATATCCCGATGCGGGATTCGATTGCGGTGGAGTTGGGAATCCCCAGCCATAGCACGACCAGCTCTCGGATCCATCGCTTTCAACCTGGGGAGTCCTTTCGCCATCGATATGGACACGCACATCGCCCTCGCAAGACACCGTCTTGTTGTCTACTGGGTAGCCTGAAACTACACCCGCTACCATATGCCCATGGCCACGGATCGAGGAGATCAAGCTGTCTTTTCCAGGCGTGACCGGTGTTTGAGGATAGTAGGCCGATGTCCGGAAATACCCGCAGGAACCTTCCGGGTAAGTGAACTCCGAGGGATTGATGACATGGATCGTGGAGGAGAGGTGGACACTGACTTGCCCTTTATTGAGGATCTCCAACCGGACGGATTTCCAATATGGCATGGGGAAATAGGAGTACATCCTTCCGGATGTCTCCATTCCATGGGTCAGGAGATCCATGTCATGCAACCCAAACTCATTCCCGAAGAAAGCACCCAGGGGGCATTCGATATCGGGTTGTCCATGCCCATCCCAGAAGGCACGAATCCACAGATCTTTGAGCAGAGCTGGACTAAAGGAGCCGATCTTGACCTCGATTCCGCCCAGGGCCGCCTGGCCTGAACGTTCGAACAACACTCCAGAGGAGCTTGGATCCACACTTATGTGTGCGTTCACAGCCTCCGTGTTTTTATAAGGGAGTGGATTCTCACCGCATCTTTTCCAAAGATTGATGAGGCCGGTGTAGTTCTCTTTCCCTGTAAAGGTGGTGACTCCATCAGCGGTTGGGTAGGTGTGATAGAGGATGTGCCCCCAACCGCCCTCCTCTTTGGCCTTGTCGAAACCTTTCAGCTGAACTGAGGAAGTCACCTTGCAGGATTTGGCGAAGGGCATGGGGACAAAGCTGCGGATCACCCAAATGGGACCCCGTCCATTGTCATCGGGTCCTTGGTAGATCGCGGATAAAGGCTCCACAAAGGGCGCCTTCTTCCCGAACTCCGATTGACGGATCTCGAAGCGCGGTTTGGATTCGCCATCAAAATAGAACCGGAAGGTGGGTTCGGGGCTGGTTGGGTAACGGTGCTGCACAAAATTGTAAATACACCCCGGTCCTTCCACATCGAAGATCACCCATTCTTCACCCTCTTGATACAGCCACCAATCCCAGTCGGCATTGCCACCCGCTTTATCGATGCTGCCCTCATAATGGACCGTGACCCCAGATTTGAGAAATGGCAGCCGTTCGAGATGGAGCATGTTGTCGATACCCACAGGCTCTCCAGCCAAACAGGTGGGCAAACTCAGGAGAAACAAAATCACTGTCGATAGCCAACGGTAGCGGTTTGTCATGATGAAAGAGCCTAACTCGCGGCGTGGATTTTCGTTAGTCCGGAAGGGTGAGGGATCCACCGGAAACCTCATCCCCCCAACCCCCTTCTTCCTTAAGGAGAAGGGGGAGCGGCCCCCCCTCGCCCAGCGGGAGAGGGGGGCTCGGGGGGGTGAGGTACAGGCAGCCTCCTTGGAAGGGAATTGGTGGTCGAGTAAAGTTGCCTTTGTGATGCCCCAAGATCAAGCTCGAGAGCAGCTCAAAAATGCCCTGGATATGGCACGTTCGGGGAATTACGCGGGGGCCAGACATGAGCTGGAGGAACTCCTGCATGGTGTCCCGGATTTCGCCGATGGCCACTATTACCTTGGTCTCGCCTGTCAACGTTTGGGAGACAATGCCGCCGCGCAAGCTGCTTTTGAACGCTGTCTGGAGATCGATCCTTTCTATCATGATGCTCGTGAGCAGCTCCGGAGTATCACCCCCCCTCAAGACATGCTTCAGGGTGATGAATCTGGACCTATTCCGTCAAGTGAAATTCCTCCACCACCCGCGCCATCTCCCCCCGAACCGGTCCCAACCCCATCCCCACCTGTTCTACCCGTGATTCCTCCTCCATTGGAATCACCCCAGCAGGAAAAATGGATACCCGTCCTTGTCAAACCGGGGGGATTCTGGATCCGTGGCATGGCCTTGCTGATCGATTCTATACTGATTCATTTCGCCATTACTCCATTCCTTCCTCTCCTGATGCTTCCTTTTCAGTCAATCCTGGATGAATTTATGGACATGGGTCAGGAAAAACTGGCCAAAGAGCTGGTAGAGCAGTTCATGCAAGGCAATACCACTCCCCTCCTGATGTGGTCTCTGTTCAATTTGTTGATACTGACTGCCGAGATAACCTTCAATACCATTGTTTTCGGTTATTTCCACTATGTGAGTGGACAAACTCCAGGTAAGCGGTTGCTGGGAGTACGTGTGGTGGATAATGCTTCGCTGGATTATCTCACGATCGGTCAATCTATTTGGCGGTATGCCGCCTCAACCGTGAGTCTGTGCATCTGTGGAATAGGTTATCTTATGGCGGCATTCAATCCAGAAAAGCGCGCGCTGCATGATTACATGGCCTCGACCCGTGTGGTCTACTCGGAGCGGGTTCCCATGGAAATTGGTGAGAAAGCGGCGACTGCGGCTTTAGTCCTGTTGGCTGTCTTCGGAGGCATTTTTTATTTGCTATAACCGCCCATTCATAAGCCGCTTGGAAAGGTCACCTTTCCATCTGTTCAAGCAGACGGTAATAACGCCTTACAGTCCCCCGGTTCAGCTCAAGTTCGCGCGCGGTCTGACGGATTGAATCACCCCGGCGGAAGTGAGTGGTAATGGATTCCACAATCCGCTGGGGGAGACGGCTCTTGAAATGCACTCCACATCTCCGGGAGGAGAAGGTTCTTCCACAGGTCTTGCAGCGGAGGATATCCCCACGGCTGCCCTCATAGTGTTGATGCAGGACAATCTTGCATCCCCCAAGGGACCGGTATTGATCACAGTCCTCGAAAGGTTCAATCCCATCGGCAAGCGGAGGAAAGGAGGAGGATCCATCCATGGCGGGAGGAGGCATCGTGGCTGGAATCTCCAGCCCATACCGCCGTCCGCTCCGGCGATAGGAGTAGTGGTCTCCGTAGGATTCCCCATCGGGATCAGGAAATATGAAAGAATACTCAGAGGCAGCCATTCCCACCGGACTCCTTTCTCTCGAATCCAACGGAGAGGCGGCTCGTGGCCCGGCGGATGGTCAAATCTCACCACCCGCCAGACTGTTGTCACGGAATAGCCTCAATCGAAGTCCTCGCTTTTTTCCCTATTCAGGATCTTTGCCAATATGGGTGCCAGCTTCCCTTGCAAGACATAAGAGAAGGGAGGACAGGAGGTTATGGAAGGTTGTGAAGTCTCGTGGTGCAGAAAGGACGCAGAGGGGAACGTTTGGAATTGAGCTTCTTCCCTCAGAAAATGGGGTTTCTCTGCTCACTTTTCAACAAATCCGCCTACCACCATTCTGTGTCTTCCATCGGTGGGGAGGTTTTTCTATTGTCAGAACAATGAAGAGGGTACCGACATTGAAAGTTCTCATTACGGGTTCATCTAGAAGAACAGGCCCTACCGTGGTTTCTCTCTTGGCGCGGGACTATATCATCCGGGCCATGGACCTCCATCGTACTTCCAACTTGGAGGCGGATGAGTTCTTCTATGGTGATGTGACCAATCCCCTAGATGTGCGCCGTGCAATGGATGGAGTCGAGGCGGTGGTGCACATGGGGGGACGTTCCGGGAATAACCCGATCGACCCGGAAAGCGTGATCAGGATCAATGTGGAGGGAACCTACAACATCCTTGAAGCAGCGCGCGAGTCTGAGATCCGCAAGGTTGTTTATATCTCCAGTGAATGTGCTCTGGGATTCGCCCAGGCCCGCTTCCGTCCACGTAAGGACTTTCCCATCCACTATCTGCCCATTGATGAGGATCACCCTGATAGTCCTACCAGTGAGTATGGTCTTAGCAAACTGTTGGCGGAGAGACTCTGCCGGGGATACACCGAAGGTTGCGGCATCCAGACCTTCTGCCTGCGTCCCAGTCTGGTTGTGACACCCGATGAGTATGGACTCCTTGAAAAGTACCATGCCACTCCAGAATCCTGGGACAGCATGTGGGTCATGCTCGATGCCCGGGACATGGCCGAGGCGATCAGGCTTTGCCTTGCCAATGAGACCCATAAACACGAGGTTTTTTACATCCATTCCGGAGTCTCGGCCGCTGGCCTCCCCACGGAGGAATTGCTTCAACAGCTCTTCCCGCATGTGACTCGAGTCAGTCCGGATATGGTTGGGAATGCGCCCCTCATTTCCATCGCCAAAGTGCAACGTATGCTTGGTTTCCGCCCCCAGTACTTCTGGAGTCCCCTGCGCCAAGGAGGAAGGTCATGACACGTCCTTTTGACCTGATCACTCTCGGCGAGACCATGATCCGCCACTACACACGCGGATTCCATCGTATGGAGCAATGCGAGGATCTTGGATTCTCCATCGCGGGAAGCGAATCCAATGTGGCTGTGGCGGCCTCGCGGCTGGGACTCAAATGCGGGTGGATCAGCAAACTGACCGATAATGCACTGGGCAAAAAGATCGAGCGCGAGATCTCGGTCCATGGAGTCGATGTCTCCCGTGTTGTCTGGACAGCTGAGGGAAGGACCGGCAGTTTCTATATCGAATTCGGCAGTCCGCCGAGACCCACACAGGTTCTTTACGACCGCAAAGGGAGCGCGGCATCCCGTTTGACCGCGCAAGAAGTGGACTGGGAGTTTGTACGTGGCGCCAAGTGGTTCCACACCACTGGAATCACTTGCGCGCTAAGCAGAGACTGTCTTCACACGGTCCAAGAGGGGATCCGCGAGGCTCATTCGGGTTCCACCAAGGTCTCGCTGGAGCTCAACTACCGCGAGGCACTTTGGACAACCAAGCAATGCCGTAAAGTGATTTCCACTCTTATCCCCAGTCTCGATCTGTTCATCGCCACTTCCGAGGACATGGTTCGTGTGTTTGGATTCAATGGAACAGGTCCTGAACTTGCGGAAAGAACAAGACAGGAATTTGGTATTGGGAGGGTTCTCCTCACATGCGGTGCACAAGGAGCGGTGTGCCTGGACAGAACCAGTGGTCTCCATGAACTCTCCTTTGAGCGTTTCCCTATCACAGTGGTAGACCGGATCGGCGCTGGTGATGCCTTCACGGCTGGTTTCTTCACCGGAATGCTCGAGGCGGATATCGACACCGGCCTGCTCTATGGCGCCGCCGCCTGCGCCCTCAAGTACTCGATACCGGGAGACCTTGCGCTGATTTCGAGGAAAGAAATGCTGGATGTGGCCGGGGGGGAAGGCCGGGAAGCTAAGAAGGTGATGACGCCGAGGGTTTCTAACCCTGGACGACGGACGGTTACTTCACCCCCATGGCGGGTGGCCCTACGCTGCAGGGGGTTTCTTTTTCCTCAAGAAACACCTCGAGAACCGGGCGTTTCTCTGGGTCTGGGTTGTCCATCCCCGCAAAGATAATCAAATCTTCAATTGAGTTCCCATCAGTTTGAGTACATCCCAACCGGAATTGAGTTTCTCCAGTCCGGTTCAAAACGGAGAGAGCTTCATCCTTCAGGTCCACACGCAGCCTCCAGCCATCTTGTTTGAGACTCCCAGCGAAAAGACCAGCGTTACCAGCCGCGGGAATATGCTCCCAGTCACCATTCAGGATGCCAGTTCCTCCAGGAGCCAGCTGAAGCACATCACACACGGGTTGCCCTTGAGGAAGGTTCCCGCTCAAGGGATTTGTCCCTATCGCATGGCTTCGTGTCAGGAAGAGCCGCGCGGCGATTATTGTGACATCATCCGGGATTGTGGAAGTATCGAAGGAGAGGATGGCTTTGGAGACTCCATTCGAAGCGAGGTCACCCACCTTAAGTTCACCCGTGACATACCCAATGCCCATGATCCCCCCCGAAGCGGACCACACTGTCCCCTCACCCGCTGCAAGAGAGGGCAAAGAAATTTTCTTCCCAGGAGGTGTAAAGTGGGGAGCATAAAATTCCTTGACGCAGTTCCTTGCGAGCACCAGATACCCCTCGGGACTGAGGTGCGCGCAATCAAGGCCGTTGTTGAGAGCCTCGGGTGGTGAGGGGATTTCCGGATTCCCCTCCGGTAAAGGAACCGTTTGAGGTGCGATCCCCTTTGAGGGATACCCAAACCAATACTGCATCAACCCCAGATTGTTCACATGGGAGATCCGGGGATCTTCATCAGCCAGCGCCGCCTTGAAAGCCTCGAGATGCGCCAAACCCATGTTCAATTGAAGCGGAGTGGGCTTCTCCATGACCGGCCAGATGGCGGAGCCGCCACTCGCGGCGCACCAAGGAACCAGGCCGGCTTCTCGAGTTTCCTCAAAATTCAGATAGGTGTAACCACAGACCAAGACAGAGACATCCTCCCTTTGGGAGAGTGTGTGTTGGATGAGCGCATTCAGATCACTGGTGATACCGGTCAGAACCTGGATTTCCTGATCCGGTGTCAAGGAGGTTTTCCATTTAGTGAAGAAATCATTCCCTCCCAAGCTGATGTGAACGAGATCAAGGGAGGGATGGCTGGCCAGCTCCGAGGTAATAAGCGAGAGCTTCTCAGGTTTTTTCCATTGGTCCGCACGGCTTCCGCCGAGAACGGTGACATCGCCGCGTTCAAGAACATCGCTATACCCGAGTTCATCGAAAGCGGTCCGAAGACTACCCGCCAGCCACATCACCTGGGCCCAGCTGTCTCCTACCAGAAGCACACGTTCTTTGGGGGTGGCCACTTCCGCGAAGACTGGGGGAGCAGTGCTGAACCATATGCCGCAAAGGAAGAAAAGCCACATCAGAAATGTGTGGATGGCCTTGTTCAGCACCGGTATCTATTCGTTGATCTTGCGCACCAGGTTCAAGCAGTCGATGACCAGTTTGCGCATCTCGCTGAGTTTCTCCCGCTCGCTGAACTCGGGATGAATATAGGGATTGCGGGTGTGTTGTACCCGGATCAGGAGCAAACCTAGAAGTGTCACTTCATCCTCGGTCAACCCCTGAAGGCCGAGGGGATTATGGATCACCACTTGGCCATCGATGTTACCGAAGGAATGCTCTCTTCCGAATAGATAAGTAATCACTCCCAAAGCCTTGAGGCCATCCGCCTTGTACTTGTCTCCATGTTTGGCCATCCGCTCAAGGATCTGCTTTGAAAGGTCAGGGGTAAGTTCCTGAGAAATCGTGCGGTTCAGGAGAAGGTAACGCGAGAAGCCCAGGGTCAGGTTATCCGAGTTCATGTCGTAGAGCTGACGTACAATCTTCCTCAAGTCCGGGGAGCCAATCAGCTTAGCGAGCCTTTTCCCCAGACGCTGTTTCACTTCATTTTCCACCGTGAAGGAATAGGAAAAACCAGCTTATATTGGTTATTGCAGAATAGGCGCGAGTCCGCTATCGGAGTCCACTCCAATTTGAGTGAAGAGCTGCTCCGCCGCCAGTAGCATGGCCTGGGTTTCGGTGTCAAAGATGTCGAGAGGGCCGAGTAGTCCCTCCAGTCCACTAATGAGCGCTTCTTGTTGTCCAGGTTGAATCCTTTTGGGGGCGGTGGTGTCCAGGGTCTCTTGGCGTGCCACTAAGGCGCGGTCATGCAGCTGACTCACCCAATCATAAAGCTCCCCTTTGATCGAGTTGTCGAATTTGATGGTTCCAATGAGGCGGTTGATCTCCTCCTCAAGTGGAGATGCGGAGGTGGTATCATAGGCATCCATCACCTTCTCATAACGCCCCTTGAGCGAACTGAGAGTCCGTATCTGGCCGAACACTTCATCCAAGCAGTCATAGAGCCGTTCCAGCTCCTCATCGATGCGGCTTTTCGAGATGACCGCTGTCGCGCCCAGCTCATGGGCGAGCGCCCCCTCCTCGAAACCACCCACCGCCGAGACCAGGATGACCGGTATCAGCGGATACCGCGCTTTCACCTCACGGATCAGATCCAGTCCCTCGGTACGATGAGTCATGTCCAGGTCGGTGATCACCACCTGGGGGTGCTGAGTCCGGATCTCCTCCAGAGCGCTGCGTAGGTCCTGAGCCTCGGTGACCTGATAATCGGCGAATTCCAGATTCCGCCTGACCGCCTCGCGGTAAAGACGATTGTCATCGACCACCAAGACTCTGCGGGGTTGCTGACTCATTCTGTTCCCGCCTTCCATGCGCGAGTTCCAATTGCCTGGAACCGTGCAAAATCCCTGGCAAGATTTCCTGGAGCGAAAAGGGCATTCCCCGTAACGATCCACTGTGCCCCCGCCGAGGCCAACTCAGCCAGGTTCTCTTCGTTGACCCCACCATCAATTTCGAGGATCACCCGTCCCCCCGTACGTTCGTCAATGAGTTTCCTTAAGCGCCGGATCTTCTCCAGGCATGGCCCTATGAAAGACTGACCCCCGAAACCTGGGTTGACCGTCATGATGAGAATCAAGTCCAGGGAAGTCCATAGGTACTCAAGCACATCCAAGGGAGTAGCGGGATTCAATGCCAATCCCGCCATTTTCCCGCGGTCCCGGATTTTCTGAAGGCTGCGATGGAGGTGGTACCCAGCCTCCGCATGGACTGTGATGCAACAGGTATTGGGAAAGTCGAAAGCCTCGGTCCAGTGGTCTGGATGAGTCACCATCAGGTGGACATCGAAGGGCAGATCGCTGGCCTTCGAGAGTGATTTCACCAGAGGCGGCCCGATCGTGAGGTTGGGTACGAAATGTCCATCCATCACATCCAGGTGAAGTACCTGGCACCCTCCCTCTGCGAGTTCCTGAGTCTGCTGCCCCAAACGAGTGAAGTCGGATGAAAGAATCGAAGGTAGAATTTGAAAGGTGCTACGGGTTGAATCGCCGGAATAACTCACTGAATCAACTGTCCAATCTTTAGATTAATGGTTGCTTTGGCATCCAACCTTTTACCGGGGGCTGGATCCTGGGAAATGACTTTATTGCGCTGAGCGGGATTGCTGGTTCTTTCCTGGTTGAAGCCGATGGAGAAGGGAGTGTCTCCGAACTGGGACCTGACCTGATCCTCCGTTTTGCCGATCAGGTCGGGCATGACATAAGCCACTGGGCGTGGACCGAGACTGACCAGAATGTCCACTTGCGTCCCTCTTGGGACTTCGGAACCTCCCTCCGGATTGGTGGCAATGATCCGGTTGGCTTCGACCGAGTTATGGTAAGCATGTGCCTCGATGCCCACGGGTAAGCTTTCCGCGGTGAGCTTGAAGGCCACATCCTTGACCTCGCTGCCACGCAGCTCGGGTAGCTTCGTTTTTTCGACCGCGGCCGCCACCTCCAGGCTCACATTCCGTCCGATCTTGACTTGGGTGAGGGCTTCGGGACTTTGGGAGACCACGGTGCCCTCACGATACTGGGGGACGCTTACACGTTTGGTGGCCACCAGATTCAAACCGACACTATTGATCTCAGTCACCGCCTCTTCGAGTGGCCTGCCAGTCAGCAGTGGCATCTGTACGAAGGTCTTCCTCCCCAGTTGCATATACATCAGATAACCCGCCACCATTGAGAAGATGGAGATAAATACCAAGGTGAAGATAAACATCAGGCATCCGCGTAACATCATACCGCCACCAAACCCTTGGAAGGGGTTGTTCCAAGCTCTTCCGGCGAGAATCCAATCCGGCGGACCTCCTCCTCCAGTATGACTCCCGCGTGGGAATAGACCAGTTGCTTCATCTTTTTTGTCAGTTCGAGAACATCCCAGGCCGAGGCATTAGCACGATTAACCACGATATTCGCGTGCTTTTCGAACACATAGGCGTCACCCACCGACAGCCCTCGTGCCCCCGCTTGATCCAGAATCATCCCAGCCGCGATTCTTTTCCCTCCCGGCGCTTCTGGAGGAAGGTTCTTAAAGAAGCTTCCCGCCGTGGCCGCATCATGCGGCGGGTGTTTCTCCGCGCGAAGCGCCAGGGTCTCACAAACCGTACCACTGATCCGTTCCCGGTCGCCCGCCACAAGATGGAAGCGGGCGGAAAGAACCACATCCTGACACCGTTTCAGACGGGATTCGCGGTAATCGAATTCGAGACTATCAGGTGTGACCCGCTCAACTTTGCCGCTGGGAGCCACAAGGTCAACAGATTCAACCAATTCTCCAATGTTCCGCCCATAAGCCCCGGCATTCCCCGTGATGGCTCCCCCTACGGTTCCCGGAATCCCCGCTAAGAACTCGAATCCCGCAAGCCCACGTGCTTCCGCAAAACGAACCAGGTCCATCAGTTTCGATCCTGCCTCCACCTCGATGCAACCCGATGAAATCTCTTCAATCCCCCCCACCTGATTAATGATCACCGTCCCCTCGAAGCCCCTGTCGCTGAAAAGGACATTGCTTCCTCCGCCTAAAAGAAACCAGGGATGCCCTTCCTGAGCGCATTCACGCACCAGCCGGACCAGATCACCTCGTGACCGGACAGTCACACACCAACGCGCGGGACCCCCGATTCGTAAAGTGGTCTTCGAGCGCAGAGGCACTCCTTGCTCCAATGCTTCGCATGGCAACCAGGATCTTAAGTACTCTCCCCAATCCCTCATAACTTTACCAATTGTAGGACAGAAAGAGATGAGCAGGGAGGGAGTCTCCTCACCATAATCTCCAAAATGATGAGGGTGAATAGGCTGGCTTCGCGAGGAATTGAATGCTTCCATCGGCCGGGCGGTCAACCGCAATCCCGTTGATCTTTGGTCCGGTACTTAACCGAAAGGTTCGTTTTTGACCAACTACTCCGTTGGATCCGATCTTGAAACGGACGTAAAGAATCGGACTTGCGGTTCCGGTATTTGGAAGTGGACGACTGGTGTGGAGTGAGACCTGTAAGATTCCTGTTCCTGTGGGCACTACCTCCAAATGTTCTTTCCCCAGGTCAGGGGCCATGGAGATGCCCTCCCAGGTTAAGTAAATGGAATCGAAGAAGAGCCTGAAATCAAACTGCTGAGCATCCTCCTCCAACGTGGCCACCTCGATGGGGTAGAAAAAGGACCACCCAGGAACTCCCGTGACCTTGGGAAGAGAATAGGTTGCTTGCAGAATCCGCTCCGCCACCTTGAGCTCCCCGGCTTGGCGGAAATACAGGCGTGAGCCGGGATAGATCAGAAAAGGATCCTCACTCACCACATTAGCGGTGTTGACCCCCATGACTGCCTGAGGTGCTGGGAAAGGGTTCCCTGAATCCACTCGAGGACTATACAGGATTGTGCCGGGTAACTTGGATATTGGTCCCAGCCGCGAAAAAAACAGCAGATTGTCATCCCGTGTGATGAAAGGATCGCGTTCGTAGTCAAGTGTGTTGATTTCCGTGAGGAATTTCCATGCTCCAAACTTTTGGGAAGTATTCTCCCGCGTGGCATAGGCGATATCGGACTGTTCGGAAAGACTTGTCCCAGAACCTGGAGGAACCTTCTTGATGATCTCAAGGTAAACCTTCTTTTCATCCCCAGTCAGCGATCCCAGGGTTCCCTCGAATGAGGCCGTGCCTTGGGGACCCAATGAGACCGGAGTTCCGAATGCGGAATCCGTGCTTGCCCGTCTTGCCATGAAAATCTCACGGACCTTCGAGGAGCTCAGCCGCCTTGTGAAGTAAATCCTGAGTCCATCAACCGAAAGGAAGGGTCTTTCCTCCACATACTGCGAGGTTGAAATCTCATTTATGCGCTGGAAAGTGATGAATTTGACATCCGGATAGACCCTCACCGCCTGATAGAGATCGCCCGAGGACTCGAAAAACATTTCTAATTCATCATCACGGAGACATGGCGAAGCTGCTCCTCCAATGGGTGGATTATCAAAAACCGCTTTGGGTGTATTGAATTGAATCTGCGCGTAAACGGCTTGGAGAGGCAAGAGGAGGAGAACGGTCCAGTGAGGCCAGCGGATCATGGCTTTAGTATAGCCAGCTTATAGTCCTGCTTCAGGCCCATAGGAGATTTTCCACCATTTCACCATGTATTCCTCCCAACTTGCTCAGGTTAGAAAAAAGTGGACTGTTATAGTGAGAATTGTGTGGACCTGGATAAAAAAATATCATAATATCATCTGGGCTTTCGAAGGATATGAGTTCATTGTGGACTCTTCGATTTCTTGCTCGGAAAAAGAGGAGTCATCCAAATCCCTTGGGTTAAGTCTGAAACGGTCTTGTCGAAAATAAGATGGAGGAGCCTCGCGATCCGAAGGTTGAACGGGCTAGGGGAAAACGTGTTCAGCTGGAGGGATGACAATGGGGCTTTTGAGCTCAACACGTCGAGTTGTTCGTTGCCGTTGGTGCGGCGGTGAGTTCCTGTGGGGAAGGATACGGATTCCCTTCCCACTGCGCTGGATGCGCTCGGAGCCAGGGATTTGCACCATGTGCGCGAGCCAGCTCGTTCATCAAATGAACCATCATCAGCACAAAAGAGCTGATGAGAGGCTGTTAGTGCCGCAACCTCATGAGGTGACTAGGGCTGCGGGGTAAGTTTGTAACCCGCTTAATTCACCTAGCTCCTTTTTTCCAAGTCCTCCGGCCAATAGGGGGCCAGAGAGAACAATTCCATCGCTGTCAGTCTCATCTCGTAGCGGATTGAAAAAGAGAGAAGCCGTTGGTTTGTACCGGAGCCAGGGCTTCAATGGTCTCTGGAAATTACGAACTCCACCAGGTCCTCAAGAGAAGAAATCGCCTCACGGTCCTGGCAGTGCGAGGAGAGCTCGGTGAGCATGTGACGGCATGCCCCAGCCAGTTCAGTCAGCCGCCGCCGGATTTCCTGAAAGACTCCCAAACTCCCCAATCTTTCCCGGATCACCAGTGGCGAGGGAGTTGAATCCAGAAAAGCCTGAAGCGCTTGTGGGCTCCCCAGCCGGTCACGGAGCAGTATCAAGGGGAGCGTGTATTTTCCCGCGGCTACATCGATCCCCGTCTGTTTTCCAAATACCCGTTCATCTCCAGTGAAATCGAGCAGGTCATCGGTCATCTGGAAAAGAAGTCCCAAGGTCAGCCCAAAGCGGTACCACTCACCATGCTCTTGGTTGTGGCCACAGAGAAGCGCCGCCGACTCAGTGCAAGACCCCATCAACGCAGCGGTTTTCCTTTCGATCAGACGGAAATAGACTTCCTCGGTCACATCGGCGTGATGGATCCATTGCAACTGCTCGATCTCTCCACGGCACATGGCGGAGGTGGCACGGCAGGAGGAGGAGATGATCCCCAAGTGGCCACACTCGGCAATAAGTTCGAAGGCACGTGCGAAGAGGTGATCTCCCATTAAGACAGTGGGGGAATTGTCATAAACCGATGGTAATGAGGGGCAACCACGGCGGATATCGGCGCGGTCAATGACATCATCATGGAGCAGGGTGGCCAGATGGATGATTTCCATTGCCGCAGCGAGTTTGGGACCACGCTCTTCAGGGGGGGAAAGTGCCCTTACTGAAAGAAGGATGAGGGTGGCACGGAAAAGCTTCCCACTGCGCGAGAGCAAGTGACGTGACATGCATTCGACCAATGTCTCGTGTGGTGAGCCATCTACACGCATCCGCTCCAGCCATTCCGGCAGGGTGACATGGTCCCAACTCATGCGTTCCCCGGTGGCCGTGAGCAACTCGCCAAAACTCTCCTCGAGAAACACACGTTCCGCGATTAAGGCACGTACCGTCTCCAGATCCTCGGATACCGGCGTGGCAGCCTCATTCAATTCCGGGTATTGGGGGGACACCGGCCTCCGTGAGAGCAAGGAAGCCATGTTGGGAGAGTGCATGTGAGGCCTTTTTATAGAAATTTTTTACAAAGGATACCTTCAGTCCGTGGCGGACTCAGCCCCTCACGGCCCAGTTGTTCTCAGATTCTAGGGAGGGTGAGGGAGCTGTCAAGGATTTACGGGCGTTTTGAATACATCTCCCTTGGCAAAGATGATTGTTGTCCTAACATGAGGAGTCTGAATCATATTGGATGGGATACTTGTTTATCGAGTGTACGATAATTAATGGATTACCCCAGGGGTATTGGAGGAAAGGTCCGAAAACATGCCCAAACTCACCTTCTGTGGACATGCTTGCTTCCTCTTGGAAGCAGGCTCGAATCGAGTGTTGATCGATCCATTCCTGACCGGCAATCCGACCGCGAGTCATACAGTGGACCAGATTCCCAAGGTTTCCGCCATCGTGGTTTCCCATGGACATGGTGATCACCTCGGTGATGCGGTCGAGATCGCCAAGCGGGATAGCGCCCCTGTCGTCGCAACCTATGAGCTGGCCACATTCTGCCATCAACAGGGCTCCGAGGCAGTGGCGATGAACATCGGGGGACGGATCGACCTAGGATGGGGAACCGTGAAACTGGTTCCGGCCTGGCACAGCAGCTCTTTTCAGAACAGCGAAGGCTTCATTTACACTGGAATGCCCACCGGAATCCTCCTCACCGCCCAAGGGAAGACCGTATATCACCTGGGTGACACCTGCCTCTTTTCCGATCTTGAGTTGATCTCCCGCCGCAATGGGCCCATTGATGTGGCCCTGATTCCGATTGGTGACCATTTCACCATGGGCATCGGCGACGCAATCGAGGCTTGCCGGATGATCCACCCCCACATCGCGGTCCCGATGCACTTCAACACCTTCCCGCCCATTACCCAGGATCCCACCTTCTTCGCCAAAGGGGTTCAGGAACAGGGAGGAAAGGCGGTCATCCTCAAACCCGGTGAATCGATGGAGTTCTGAGGGAGCGGGGAGCGGATTCATGCGGACAGGCTTCATCAGCCGGATCCTTGGCAAGCAAGCCAAACTGGATAAGGAGATCCTGCTCGATTGCCTCTTGGAGGTTGCCGAGGAGCGTGATCTCCTCAATCTTATCTTCGATGGGATGACCGAGGGAGTTCTTGTTTTCGATGATGCCGAGGTCCTCCGTTTTGCCAACCGGCGCGCTGGAGATCTCCTGGTTTTCACCCCGGCTGCTTCGTTGCGCCGGCCAATGGACAGTTTCCTCCAGGATCCCGAAATCACCGAACCGATCCGCAGTTGCTTACGGACTGGCGAACCGGTTCGTGGCGCGGAGGCGGTATTGTTGGATGGTGATCCACGCGCGCTCAGGATGGAGATTGTCCCGCTTTATGACGACCGGGGGCGCTTTGGAGGCGTCTTGGTCATGCTGCTGGAGGTAACTGAACAGAAGAGACGTGAAGCCGAACTGCGTGAATCCAAACGTCTCGCCGCATTGGCGGCTCTTTCCGCGAGTCTTGCCCATGAAATCCGTAATCCCCTCAACTCGATGGGCATCCATGTGCAACTCCTGGAACGCCAGCTCCGTAAGCAAGGCTCCACTGACTTGCTTAAAACCACCGCCATCATCCGTGATGAGATCAGTAACCTTAATGAACGGCTTTCACGCTTTCTCGATGCCGCACGTCCACGCCAGCCTCAATTTGAGACAGTCTCGATCCATGATCTGCTGGAGGAGATCCTGAACCTCCTTGCGCCTGAACTGGAGCAGGCCGGGGTCACAACCGAGTATTTCCCGCCACCCGTGCATATCACCCTCTTCGCCGACCGGGTCGATCTGCGCCGGGCCTTTGTCAACATCATCAAGAACGCCATCGAAGCCATGCCGGAAGGAGGCCAGCTGACTATCCGGACCAAGGTGGAAAACGACACCCTCATCATCGAATTTGAAGACACTGGTGAGGGGATTCCTCCAAAGAATCTTGACCGGGTTCTGGAAATCGGCTTCACCACCAAGAACACGGGTTCGGGTCTGGGATTGGCCCAAGTTGACCGTTGCATCCGTGAACACTCCGGCGAGGTGCGCATTTCCCCCCGCAAGGGAGGCGGAACCCGGATCCAAGTCTGTCTTCCCGTACTTACTCAAGGACGGCGCCTACTGGGAATGGAGTCTGTGGTCTCTCACGTGGAGGCTGGGAGTGTCTGATCACGGATTGGAACAGCTCCTCATCAAACTCCAACCTGCAAGTGTGGGTGATTTGAAACAGCTGGAAGACCTTCTGAGCCGATTTGTTTCCCACATCGTAACACAGCCTTGCATGGAACCTGTCTTCCTCAAGGCACAAAAAATGAAGGATGGGATCAGGATCGAAGGGTGGCTTTGTTATCCCGCGCAACTGCCGGCACTCCAGTCGCTTATTGCCTTGATCCCATTGAAAGAGATTGTACTGAATGTGGATCTCCTCCCGGCAATCAAACCCATCACTGAACCAGATGCGCAACCCCCGCTCCCACAAGAGTCGCTTCCCCGGATTGGAGATTTCCGTTCCAGTGCGGTAACAAGCCTCTTCAGCACAAGCAGGAAAATGGCCGTGGGTCATGCCCATCCAAACGAAAACAGTGAGGTGGTTCACATCTGGAGCGTGTGGGATGCCATCCGGCCTCTTTATCGCCAGGATAGCTGGACCCTCTGCCAGACCTCAAATGGGTATCTTGGTTGGGTGGATGACAAAGATCTGGCATTGGATGAATACCCTCATGCACCACGTTCCCTTCAGACCGCTCACAGTCTTCAAATGCTTTCGGAAACTGCTTTGGAATACCTGGGGATTCCCTATCTGTGGGGTGGGGCCGGATCTGGAGGGATCGATTGCAGTGGACTAGCCGCCGCCGTTTATGAACGCCATGGACTGGTACTTCCACGTGATGCCCATCAACAGATGCTGGGCGGGAGAATTGTGGCCACCCATGACGCCCGGCTTCCTCTCCGGACCGGCGACCTCCTTTTTTTCACCCATGAAGATGGGAGAGTGGGGCATGTGGGCATTTCGCTGGGTGAGGAGAAGGTGATTCATGCCGAGGAGCCAAATGTGTGCCTCATCTCCATGAATCCGGAGGATCCCGATTATGATGCCCACCGGGCACGCCACTTCGTGGTTGCCAAACGGTACCTTCTTTAGGACTTCCGCTCTCCGTGACTGATCCCACCTCCCTCGTAGCTCACCCTCAGATTGTCATCACTGGTGGCCCTGGTGGTGGCAAGACCACATTCCTGCGTTGGCTTCAAAACTCGGCTCCTCATCATGAGCGTTTTTATTCGGTTCCCGAAGCCGCCACACGGCTGATCCAGTCAGGAATGCGTCCCGGTTCCCCGGCCTTCCAAGAGGAGGTGATTGCATTGCAGTTGGCCACTGAATGGGTTTGCCAGACCGAAGCCACTCCAGGGCAGGTCCTGATCTGTGATCGAGGGACTTTGGATGGACTCGCCTACTGGCAACTCCTCGGTCTTACAGCTCCTGCTTTTTTTGAAATGAGCGAGATGTCCCTTACGGACCACCTGAGACGGTATGCGGGAGTGATCCACCTCCGTACCACCGCCTGTGGGGCCGTGGCTCACTATCAACGCGATGAATTTGGACGTCCAGAACCGGCTGAGGAGGCACTCCACATTGACCAGACCCTCCTGGAAATCTGGTCTGCCCATCCTTGTTTCCACCTCATCGAGAATGGTCCCGGAGGCTGGAAAGAAAAACTCCAAAAAACCTGGGAGTGTTTGATTGCGATTCTTGCGAAGATGCCTGGCTCATGGCCCTCTTCACCTTGACTCATCTCCAGTCCCGGTATTTCATGCCCTACCGGTTTGTCGAAAAAGGGAAGTACTACAGTATCCATGGATACTCTCTTGCATCGACAAACTGCTGGATCCAATTGAACAAGGGAGGCATGAAATGAAGAAGTCTCTGGTTGTCCTTTCCTCAATCCTTTTACTGGCTATCGTGGCGTATGCGGCACAGGTTAACTTCAGCTACAAGACCATCCATATCGGGATGATTGTCTCGGATCTCGAGAAATCGATATCTTTCTACAAGGATGTGGTCGGGATGGTTCAGGTGGACCGGACTAACTTTGATGTGGATGGCGATTTTGGAAAACGGTCCGGGTTGACTGATGGTACAGCTTTCCATGTTGAGATCCTCAAGCTCGGCTCAGGCGAGGAAGCCACGCAACTAAAGCTGATGACCTTCGGAGACAAGGCCGAGAAGTCCTCCAACGCCTTCATCCACAGCCATACCGGAATTCAGTATCTGACCATCATGGTGGACGACATCGATGCGGCCATCGAACGTGTGAAGAAGAACAATGTGAAGTTTTGCGGTCAGACACCCATCCAAATGGGCGAAGACCAAACTTTTGTGATGATCCAGGATCCGGATGGAACCTTTGTGGA
>CAZORO010000030.1:0-888 GCA_964581845.1 uncultured bacterium | reverse complement strand
GCCCCACCAAGGGCAAGTAGGAAAAGCGTCATCCAAATGCTCTCACGCCGCCTGGCAACCACCGGTGTTTTTCTTCCTTTCCTGCTGATCGGGCTTCTGACCGATGTACCTGGAAAGGTGGTCATTGCTTTGGTGGTGGCGGTCTGCTCGGTGTGGGGACTCACGGAGTTCTTTAATTTCGCGGTGAGGGTGGGAACGCATCCACCCCGTGAATGGATTCTCTTCATCGCGGTGGTGCTGCCTCTGTTGATTCTGATATGTAAGCTCACGGGTACCCCTTATCGATGGATTCTCCTGTGGGGCGCGGTGGGGGTGATGGGAACCCTTTGGTTCCTGATCCGGGCAGGACGGATTGAGAAAGCCTGGGATGATTCCATGGCTTCGATTGTGGCTCTGATCTATATCCCCCTCCCCCTGTGCCTTGGGCAGATCCTTCTCCAGGCGGAGCAGGGGGGCTGGCTTTTGTTTTATGTCATTCTGGTTACTTGGTTGAATGACACGGGAGCTTTCTTCACCGGTAAGGTCATTGGGAAACACAAACTCTGTCCTTCCATCAGCCCTGGGAAGACTTGGGAGGGGCTTCTCGGGGGGATTGCCTTCTCACTTATGGGAATTGTGGTGGTGGGATGGATTCAGGGCCTGATATCCATTCAAGGTTTGGAATCTCAGGGATTCTTCTGGACAGCGGGAAACATCGCCGACCATGCGCGTCTTTTCGCACTGGGAGTGGTTTTGATCGGTGCCGGAACAATAGGTGACCTAGCGGAGTCCATGTTAAAGCGCAGCTTGGGAGTCAAGGACTCCGGTTCGGGCCTGACCGGACATGGCGGTTTTCTTGATATCACCGACAGCCTGCTGGTGAACCTGCCGTTGATGCTGATTTATGTA
>CAZORO010000029.1:0-21736 GCA_964581845.1 uncultured bacterium | reverse complement strand
ATCATCAAAGGTTTTGGGGCAAGAAAAGCCTCTTTCCGGTTGAACGCCTCCCCCCCGAACGTGGATACGTTCAGTAGGACTATTTTTCCTTCTGATGGAGCCTCTTTCACCGCTAGTATGGGAACCTCTTTTCCATCTTCTTGAAAAGAGGCAAAGATCTTCCACCCGGAAAGAGTGGGAAGGTTTAGGAATGACAACGCTGATGCTGTCTGAAGGGTCTGTCCTTGAATTGTGAGGTTCTTCACCTTCACCCCGGATAGATGTTGCGGCAGGACAGCGGAGTCTCCAAGCAGCTCCATGCGGAGACTGGAACCAACTTCTTCCAGAAATCCGGGAGTAATCACAACAACTGAGCCGGAGTTCAACCAGCCTTGCATATGCGCGGCGATGTCCGGATCGGATGCGGCATGTGAAGCGAGGAGCACCGCCTTGGGATTTTCCGGTGCAATACCGGTCATCTCAATGGGCAGCCCCAGAGTGGCCAGGTAATCGAAGAGGTAAGAATCCCTTCCCGGTTCGCTGTGCGGGGGTTTGTAGGCAAACAATCCAACGCACTTGCGTCCATTCACAACCCGCGCCAAGTCCTCCAAGGCATCCAACCGCCGCCAAAAGGGATCAAGCACCGGATTGGATTCCATCAGCTCCCCAAGATTGAAAAGGATGATCTTCTCCGCGCCCGCGAGGACGCTTTGATAGCCCTGCATGAGAAAGACTTCAGGGGTGCAATCGAGTGCATCGAACCACGCTCCTCCTGCCTTGCCTTTCGACAATGAAGCCAGCCAGGAGTAGTTGATGAATCCCTCGGTGGGTTGAACATACCCAAACCGCTCGGTTTCCGGATCGCGAGTCTCGGTTCCCACCCAGATTAAGTCAAACAGTTCCGGACCAGTCACCACGTTGTAGCCACGGACATGAAAGCGGTCATACCACTGAGGGAATTTATTGATGATTTTCACATTGGGATTGACCCTCTTCGCGGGTCCGATGAGGACATCGCGCGCGATGGTGGTCATCAGCTCGAGACGGTATTCCGGCCAGCTTCGATTACCTCGCGCTTTAATCGACTCCTCGCTGGAATCATCGGTCATGAGAAAATCATCCACGATGATCTCGTCAAAGTGCTTGGCGGCGAACTCGATGGTTTCCTTAAGGGCAGTACGAGTTCCGGGTGCTTCATAATTCATCGCATATTGAGAGCCATTACTTCCAGTTCCGTATTCCGGTCCTGGAAGGGTCGCAAACCCAGAGGAGACAGCAATCCCATTCTCATGAAAAAGATCGCGTCCCGCCAATATCGATTCCGGTTTGGCTTTGTAACCGGAGCGAACTGGTTCGAGGTAGATCTTCACGATTCCCCGCTCCTTGAGTCTTGCCAGAACCTTTTCACGCGACTCGGATCTTGAAAGGTACTGATCCACTTGGTGAGCGGTGGTGTAGACCTGGATTTCGCAGGGCATGGTGGGAACCTCCGTTTGGGATTCCGCGCTAGAAACTCCTCCAAGAAGAGCAAAAGACAACAATAGAATAGTTTTCATGAGTCTTGGTCGGTGGTCTCCTCAACTTCATCAGGGGGAAGGTTCATGTAAAACTTCTCGCCAAGGTAGATCTGTCTCACCCATTCGTTGTTGATCAGATCTCCGGGGCGGCCAGAAGCGCCGATCCTGCCCTCATTGATGATATATGCCCTATCCGTGACGGCCAGAGTTTCGCGAACCGTGTGATCAGTGACCAGGATCCCGATACCGGCATGGTCTCGAAGTTCTTTAATGCGGCTTTGGATATCCTCCACAGCGATGGGATCCACTCCGGCGAAGGGTTCATCCAAAAGGATGAAGGAAGGGTCACTGGCCATCGCACGGGCCATCTCAAGACGGCGTTTCTCGCCACCGGAGAGACTGTGAGCCAACTGGTCAGAAAGATGCTCGATACCCAGTTGTTCCAGCAGCTCCATGGTTCTTTGGTTGGCATAATAACCACGGATTCCACGGACCTGAAGAACCGCTCTGACATTCTGGCGGACAGTCAGACCGCGGAAGATCGAGGGTTCCTGGGAAAGGTATCCCAAACCCGCACGGCAGCGTTTGTACATCGGCCAGCGAGTGATGTTCTTGCCATCGATAGAGATAGTGCCGGAGTCGGGGCGGATAAGGCCCACAATCATCCGGAAGGTGGTGGTTTTACCAGCTCCATTTGGACCTAGTAAACCAACAATCTCACCCGGTCCGACTTCGACCGAGACATCATTGACCACTGTCTTGCCTTTGAAGGTCTTGAAGACATGAGATGCTTGCAGAAGATTCATTGGGTACGGGACAGCCACTTCATAAGAGTTCCGCGATGCTAATGCCTACTCTTCCATTCGGAAAGATGGGACCCCAAGGAAGGGATTCAAGGTTGGTTGTATGAGAATCTGAATCGTAGCCCGGCCTAGACCATATACCATGAAAAGGCCAGTCAGTGTCCAGAAAAGAAAACCGAGCAGGTTGCCATGCCTTGTCAATCCGGCCGCGATACGTACTTTGGTCTCCACTGGAAAAAAGGGAGAGATGGATTGCACAATCAGGTAAATCAAGACGAGAGGCGAGAAGGGATGAGACTGCAAGGCGGCGACTCCATGTCCACGCACCAGGTGGCTGAGCGCTCGTGTCATCCCACACCCAGGGCAGTCCACCCCATACATGAGGTGGAAAAGGCATAGCCGGAATGGCAATCCATCGGGTGGATGCACAAGAACACCCAGAAGGAAAAGAAGGCAGAAAAAAGACCATCTCGCATCCCCCCACACGCGCGCGGCTACTCCCCAGCTGGGATTTGTGGGTATCGAAAGGCTATCGATCAAGCTGAGAAGACGCTGGAAAAGAAATGTCAAGCTGGATAAGGGACTCATTGAGAGGGCTGGAGATAACCACAACGCCGTAATCCCGCTAAAGGTTGACAAGCGCTGGCAACATAATCCGGGACCGCTTTTTTCTCACTCAAGACCCACTCATTGATTCCATGCACACGGAAATCTTCCACGAGTTCGAGGAAGGTACGCTTCGCCAACTCGGGATCGATCCGGTGAACTGTCACGAACCACCAGCCGAATGGTGCCGCCCAATGTCCTCCATTCTGATACTGGCCTTTGGGTGTCAGAGACCGTTGCCAATCCTCACCAGGGGCACAGTGACGCAGTTGGCCGCGTTGCATGAGCAAGGCATGGTTGGTTACAAGATACTTTGCGATCCGGTCCGCTTGCTCGTTATTCGCAAGCCCCGTATAAACCGAATAGACTGATCCCCAGATGTCGATCTGGTTGCAATCCACCGTAGCCGCGCGAAACATTCCCTCGTTGGTATCCCAAAAACGTTGAAGCGCTTCCTTCAGTGAATCCGCCCTCACCGTGTATTCATCGGCGGACTTGTTTTGTCCGGTTTCCTTGTCCATGCGGGCTATGGCCCGGTAGGCATCCCACTGGAGTACTGAGGTGAAGAATAGTTCACCACTCATCATGATGGTGTCGAAAAACCCATAGGATGAATGAGGCTCGGCGGGATCGATCCATAAAAGGCCATCCGGGCTCTTCTTCGGATACTCCAAGCCTTTGGTCAAAGCGGCACGGCATGCCTTGTACAAGCCATAGTCACCGCGCCTTTCGCAAAGAAGCTCGGCAATCTTCACCATGAAGGCAGGATTGTCGGTGGCGGGGAGTTTTCCAATCCCATTGCCAACTGGACCGGGTAGATAAACCGCCAATCCATCGGCTTGGACCCGGTCTGGCATCGCCCCATCCTCACGTTGGCCATCCAGCAAGTATTTAAAATTCGCTTCGGCTGCCTCGATGGGAACAGCGGGGGGACAACCTTCGAGAAGATAGTAGAAGTCACGAGTCCAAAGGGCTTTGTAATGTGCGGATCCATCTGGTGTGTAGATCTGGATTCCATTGTGGGCTGTCAGCAGGGAGCCCCTGGCCACACGAACAGCCTCCGCCTCAAGCCACTTACAGGCATCATCCAAGGACATGGCGGTGGCGGACCCAATAAGGCAACCAAGAACAAGAAAAAGGAGGAACAGGAGTTTCTCCCTCAAAGCCGTTTGAGGATGGCGTCGACCTTTTCCTTGATGTATCCGATATCATTCTCAATCAGGTCGAGCCTTTGAGTGGTCTGCTCCATGTAATGGAGGATCTGTTGAATCTGGCGTGTCTGCCGTTCCGGAGTCTGGGCAGGGGTTCCCTCCTCGGGAGTCTCACCCTGTTCCTTCTGGACAGGACCATGATAGCGCTGGAAAATTCTCCGCGCTTGCTCGCGAGTAAGACCTTCCTTGCTTTTCAGCACCCAGTCTTGCACCCCCATCAAATACTGGTCAATCTCCCGGATTGTAGCCGCAGGGCCATTCACCGCAAGTCCCACCATGGACTGATGAGAGGTTTCAAAACCTCCTATGGAGTTGACAGACGTTATTCCCATGGTTTGTGAGTATAACATCATAAACGATGTATTCAACATTTATTTTATTTACGTCACATATTGCAGGCAGGAACATACTTTCCCCCACATATCCACCATGGATCACAATAGTAGAAGAAGGAATCCTCAGGTCTTTAGGCCAAACCATGGTGGTGGTTGGAGGCGCGTCCCATTCCTGTTAGACTTCAAAAATCGCGCTGAAAGGATGGTTTAACACTTTTAATGAAGATTTGTTCCAGCTTGCCCTTCAACAGTAAAGTCATCGTCAGTATTGGACTGCTCGGTTTATGTTTTCCTGGAATCTCAATAGCGGAGTCAACCCTGAAAACTTTTGTGGAGAAGCCCGATCCCAGTTACAGATGGGAGTTAGTGGATTCGGCTTCCCATGAAGGGGTCACTGTCTACAGTCTTCTATTACAATCCCAGACTTGGCGAGAGATTCCCTGGCGCCACCAGCTCAGCGTGGTTGTTCCCAGCCAGTCAAAAGATACCAAACATGCCCTGCTCTTTATCTCTGGGGGTAGTGTTGAAAACGGAATGCCAAAGATGAAGAAAGTGATTGATGGCGAGATAGCGAAGATCGGCCAAATCGCCACCCTGACCGGGTCCCCGGTAGCAGTCCTAAAACAGGTTCCCAATCAACCCCTTTACGGTGGCAAGTATGAGGATGACCTCATTTCTTACACTTATGACCAGTTTTTGAAGACTGGAGACAACACCTGGCCTTTGCTGCAACCGATGGCCAAAAGCGCGGTCAAGGCCATGGATGCGGTTCAGGAGTTCTGTAAGTCCAAGGGCATCCCCCCGGTGGAGAAGTTTGTGGTGTCAGGGGCCTCCAAGAGAGGGTGGACCACCTGGCTGACCGGCGCGGTGGATCAGCGCGTGGCGGCGATCGCCCCGATGGTGATCGATACCCTCAGGTTCGACAAACAGATGCCCTACCAAATCGAGACCTGGGGCAAATACAGCGAGCAGATCGAGGACTATACCAAACTGGGTCTCCAGGAGAAATTGGCCGACGATGAGGGCAAGGTCCTGAATAGCATTGTGGATCCTTATTCTTATATCGATTTGCTGACCATGCCCAAGCTGCTCTTCATGGGCACCAACGATCCATATTGGGTCGTCGACGCGGTCAAGTTCTACTATGATGACCTCAAGGGCGACAAGAGCATACACTATGTGGCCAACGCGGGGCATAACCTCAGGGATGGCGAGGAGGCAGTGGAGAATCTGGCGGCTTTCTTCGCCACCGTCGCAACCGGACGGAAGGATCCAATCCTTCAATGGAAGGCATTCAAAGAGGACGGTAAAGTGAAGCTGCATGTCACCGCCAATACGGACGCAGTTGCCGGTAAGCTCTGGAAAGCAACCCAGGAAGACCGCGATTTTCGCGATGCACAATGGACCAACAAGCCAGTTGATTCCGATGATTCCCGCGAGGCAACCATTGAAGTTTCTCTTCCGCAAGAAGGTTACGAAGCTTTTTACTTGGAAGCCTTCTTCCCCAGCCCTCTGGGAGGGGAGTACTCCAAGTGCACGCGGGTATTTGTGTTGGACAAGAATGGAATCCTATAGTGGAAACCTGGTTCCGTGGAAGTGAAACGAGTCCCGGAAGGCAGTGATTCCGCGATGAGCTACGCGAGGTGGCGAAATGATTGAAGCCTTGAAAAACCTGATGCCGCAAATGGCTCGCGGGAGGCATACCTTCCACATTCCCGTGATGGGAACAGGATTCACGATTGATACCCCCCTCAAAGTGGCACGTTATGGCATTTCCTCGGTGATCTCAATCGTCGATGACATGCTGATTGAGGAAGTCAGACGTCATTATTGCGCCAAGGAAGGTCTCCCATATGAACCAATCGGGGACAAGGAAGAGGATTCGAGAGCACGTAGGATCACCGCTTACTTAAACATGGTAAAGCAGTTGGTCAAAGAACAGGTAGAACGTCTCAAGAAGTCTCTCTTTGTGCCGGGAAGCGAAATCACTCGTTATTACGACCTTCTTCCGGAGGGTTTACTGAAGACAGCCTACCGTCAAATGCTGGGAACCAAAGACCCCATAGAGAAAAGCCAATTGGACACACAACTCCGCCAAGCGGCTGAACCGGGAAGCATCGATGTCAACATCATGACCAAGCTCGACCGCGACACCTACCGTTCGGGACAGAAACTTCCCCCAGAGTTTAGCGATGCCTTGGCGGCTTTGCGTGGCTTCGCCAAGAGCGGTCTTGAATCTGGTGTGGTCCTGTCAGCGGGATTGAACCAGCGCCTGTACTCGTATGTGGCCCAATTCCCGGACTTCTTCCCCGATGAGGAGGGACGTCTGCGGAAAAAGATCATCCTCAAGGTGAGTGACTTCCGTTCAGCGGAAATCCAAGGGAAGTTCCTGGCCAAGAAAGGACTGTGGGTCTCCGAGTACCGGATCGAATCCGGACTGAACTGCGGCGGCCATGCCTTCGCCACCAAGGGACACCTGATGGGACCGATCCTCGAGGAGTTCAAGTATAAACGGGAACGCCTGCGCGAAGATCTTCATGAGATCTACAACAAAGGACTGGCCGGAGCGGGCCGTCCGGCTGCCGGAACTCCTCATGAAATGCGAGTCACGGTTCAGGGAGGCATAGGAACTCACCAGGAGGATGCTTTCCTGCTGCGTTACTACCAGGTGGATGGAACCGGTTGGGCCACGCCTTTCCTGCTCGTGCCCGAGGTGGCCAATGTGGACTCGGAGCATCTGCGCAAGCTCTGCGAGGCGGGAGAGGATGATGTCTATCTGAGCGACAGTTCCCCACTGGGTGTCCCCTTCTGGAACCTTCGTAGCTCCGCTAGCGAAATCCATCGTGGCGCTCAAGTGGAGGAAGGCCGTCCAGGTAGCCCTTGTCCAAAACGCTACCTGGTATCTAACACCGAGTTCACTGAGGTTCCTCTTTGTCTGGCTTCACAGGCTTATCAGAAGAGAAAACTCGAGAATCTGGACAACGAAAACCTGACGCCTGACCAGAATCGCTGGGTCCGTCAATATGTCCTCGGGAAATCCTGTCTCTGCCGCGATTTAGCGGGTGCGGTGGAAAGAATTCTGGGAATCAATCCCAATTCCACACCGGCTCTTTGTTGTGGTCCCAACATTGCGAACTTTTCCAAAGTAGCCACGCTGGAGGAAATGATTTCTCACATTTATGGCCGCCTGTCGATCATGACCAATCCTGAACGGCCTCACATGTTTATCCGTGAGCTCAAGATCTATATCGATTACCTCCGCCGCGAGTTGGAAAAACACCTCATCGGCCTTTCCAATCAGACTCCCACTTACTTCAAGGAGTTCAAGGAGACATTGCGTAGCGGCATCGATTACTACCACCAAGTTGTGGAAAAGCTAGACGGAATCGACCAGTCCGCTTTCATCGAAAAACTTAAAGCCCTTGCCGAGGAACTTGAGTGGACAGCGGTGGCGGAACCCGCACCGACCGCCTGACCAAGATTTCCATACCCGGTTTCCAAGGAGAATTACATGAGAAGGAGTATCGCCGCCGGGCTTTTCTTGTTAACGATTGGATGTCCATGTTGGGGGCTCGATATCGTCACCAATAATTCTCCCATCCATGACTCTCCCCCTCTTCCTGTAGCGGAAACCCGCAATGGGTGTCTGGAGACCGCTGGTTCCGGAGAGGATTCCATCCATATCCTTCACCTGTGGGGAACTCCCTACGAGATGGGGTATGCCCATGGGGAGCTCTTGAAAAAGCAGGTCCCCGAATATGTGAATGGGGTCAATGAAGTCATGGCCCGCGAGATGAAGTCAGATGTCTCCCTACTCGATAGGGTGTGGGAATCCGTGAAACCCCATGTGAGCGAATACTTTCTGGAGGAGCTGCGTGGGATCGCCGAAGGCGCGGGTGTTGACCTTCAAGCGGTCATCCGCTCCAACATGATTGGAGAGGCCAGTGAATGGCACTGTTCACTCTTCGGGGCATGGGGCAAAGCCACTCAAAGCACCGGGCACCTGCTGCAGCTGCGCGCCCTGGATTATGAGGTCAATGCTGGAATCCAGAATTTTCCACTGGTTGTCATTTACCATCCCAACCAAGGCCAAGGACATCCCTTCGCTAACATTGGATGGGCGGGAATGGTTGGAACAGTGACAGGAATCTCATCGGAACGTTTGGCGATCAGCGAGATCGGCGATGACTACGACAAGGCCAATGATTCCTTCGATGGCATCCCCTTCATGTTCATGCTTCGTGACATCCTCCAGTTCGATAAGTCTCTGTATGAAGCCACAACACGGATTAAGAATGCCAAACGGACTACTTCCTTGATGTACGCGGTTGGCGATGGAGAGCTGGGGCAGGCTCGTTCTTTCCAGACCTCCCGGACCTTCTGTAATGTTTTCAGCCCAACCAACCTGGAACCCCTGACTGAGACGCATCCACGGATCGATGATATCATATATTGGGGGATGAGCTGGAATGTTCCCTCGTATGATAAACCACTGCACGACATGCTGAAGAAAAACTACGGGAAGCTGACTGGCGAGGTGGTTGTCCGGGAGATACTCCCAACCGTACGCACAGGAAATCTACAAGTCGCGGTATATGATCTGACAAGCATGACCGTGTGGACCGCGAATGCCCGTGCGGATCAAGAGAGAGGACCTCGAAATGCCTATGAGAGGGCCTATGTGAAGCTGGATATGAATGACTTGTTCAACCGCAAACCACCAGTCATCTCAAAAAAAGCACAGGTGGACTAACAGAATAGGAACCCAGAGCATAGTGATGCCCCGATACCGTTATTATCTCTTTTCTCTCTTGATTCTGGGTTGCCTGGCTGAGATGACACCACAAGCTTGGCCGGTTGAGATCGTGTTTCTCAAGTCGGGTAGCTCGCTTCTCGCTGTAAGCCATACGGCAGAGGGGGAGTGGACCGAAGTGGTTCTCATGTCAGGCGCAAAAGTCTACATAGAGAACATGGACATCGACAGGATCACGGTGGAGGATTCCTCGCCAGTTCAGATCACGGATCTGGAGGTG
The DNA here is from genome assembly GCA_964581845.1 of uncultured bacterium. Lineage (GTDB taxonomy): Bacteria > Hinthialibacterota > Hinthialibacteria > OLB16 > OLB16 > OLB16. Next base: position 12,252 of record CAZORO010000029.1, on the reverse strand, counting down.
GATCCGGAAAAACTGCTTCCCCAAACTTATGATCCGCTTAATTACTGGTTGGATGTCAAGCCGGGAAACGACAACATTTCAAAGCGTCTCTACCTGAGCTTCATTGAACAGCTCAAACAAGGCGAGGAATTACCCCTGGCACGCACGATGGAGGATGTGAGACTGGCCCGCAAGCGCCGGATTCCAAAAATCGAGTTCGCGGAGATGACCCTTCACCTTGGAATGGACCTTCAATATCACGAAACCCCAGGGCTCACCTTTGAGGAGGCCTACAAAAAGCTGCGCACTCTTGAAAAAGTCCCCATCCTTAAAGATGTGGTGGATTTCATCGGAGAGTTACGGCGGTCATCCAGAGACCGCCGCAAGGAGCAGATACTTGCTGACGCCATCAACCTGAGAGACCGTCTCGAACCTGTTTATGAGCAGCAGAGCATTCAAGCCGAGGGAGTCGCAGCTCAGGCCGAAAGGCTCCGTCAAGGAATCCAATCAATCCGCCAGTAATCGAGATCTTTTACACCGAATCCCAGCACAAGACTTCTGTCCGGGGGACACTCCCCTCCGATTTCATCCAGCCTCCCACCAAGAGAAAACGTCCCCCCACAAAGGACAGTGAGGCTGCATGAACCTGCTCCCTGAAGTGCCGCCCCGATGTTTTCCAACTTGTGATTCCACCGGTCTTGTTGATCTCTCCTTTGTAAACGACACTCTCTTCTCCCATGGGCTTGTTCAGCACAACCCACAAGGCGCCTCCCCATGATTCGACGGTGGGATGGCGTTGTCCCCAAGGGAGGTCTGGCTCTGTTTTCCATTCGTCAATCTGGTCATCCGGTCCAACCCTGGCCGAGAAGACCTTCCGGGACACTTTCCGCTGGCACATCCCTCCCAGCCAGTAAAGGCTATTTGTTGAGGCCACGAGAGTCCCCTCACTCACCCCCATGGGAAGTGGAGGATGACACTGGATTTCACCCAGATTCCCCTGGTTGTCAATCACAATAGACCGGACCGTTGGGAAGGGATTTCCTTTGGATCCTCCCCCCACACAGAAGAGCCTGTTCCCCATCCCCACCGCCGCGGTGACTTCACGGAGACAGTCCAGTTTTCCTGCCAGACGCCATTCACCCAGGTTTTCACCATCAATCCGGGCGATATTCACCTCGCCACCGGAGATACACACAATAAAGGGATCGGCAAACGCAACAACACCCTTAACTGACCGTGAAGGAAGCCGTCCCACACGCACCCCCCAAGGACACAAAGAGCCATCGGCGCGGAGACGCGCATGACAGATCGTGCCATGGGAATCCACCACATAGACCGCGCCATGGTGGTAAAAGGCGGTGGCGGGCGCCATCGGGCGTGGAAGTGGTTCCGCCACACGCCACTCGACTTTTCCCTTCTCTCTGTCCGGAAGCATGGGAAGGGTGGAGATATGCAAGGCTTGGTTGGGTGAATCAGGTTGGAGGGTGCTCTCGGCGGCGAGTTGGTTGGCATGGGCAGTCTCAGCCTGTTTCTGCTCCTCCCACCCCATGGGGGAGACAGCAAGACGAAGGAAAGGAGAGATAACAGGCTGCCGTTGCCCACGCAACTCCTGGAATGCCAATACCGCAAGGAGAGTCAGCATCAAGCCAAGGAGCAAAGGTATCAAGAAATTCGCAGCGATCTTCCCCAGGAACGATGGGGCAGTGGATGGATTCTTCTGGGGATCTCCAGTTTTGATGTGGAAGGGTTTGATGTTGGAGTTTGCTATCGATGCCGTTCCTGAATGAAAAGGAACAGGAGTTCCTTTTACTAAAGTAGATCCATCTTTTGAATGAAAACTTGTATCTTTGGAAGGCCGCGTTGTATTTGAATCGGGGTCTATGCTGGATGTTCCAACAGAATTATGGCCATGGCCCGTTTTATCAGCATCACCTGCTTGTCCGCTGGTTGCTTTCGCCGATGCCAATACCCCCCTTGTCAAATTGTCCTGTTCAGGAGATTCCGGTGAGCTCGGCTCGGTCATGGTGGCCGGTACATCTTGCGCTTTCTGGCCCTGGCCGGAACTGTTCCCTCCGCCGGCGCCATCTCCCGCTGGAGCTGAGGATCCTGAAGGACCGCCTGTTCCGGTTGATTCACGAGGAGCCGGATGACCCTGCGGCCCGCTCTCTCCAGATTCCTCCCCAGAGGCTGAAACGCCTGATGGACCGCTTCCACCAGCAGGATTTCCCTCATCACCCGCGGATTCCCCCGAAGGACCGGTTTCTCCCCTTTCGGCACCCCCCTCACCATTGTCTACAGAATCAGTTCCTGAGCCGGAATCAGAATTTCCTGGCCGAGCAAATGAAGTGGGAGAGGATGCGAGCTGTTGGATCGATTCATTTTGATTCGCGGCCGCAGTTCCCGGCGCCCCAGTGGATTCTCGCCTTTGCTGCGGTAGACTTCTGACGATCCCATTTTCTTCCCTTATTGGGGATTCCGCATCCACCGTCATTCTCTCAGGAGCCTTAGATTCACCCTGAGATCTAGTGAAGTTTGGTTCTCCATGCAGCTGCTGGCTCTCCGGATCAGCATGATTCTCGGAAACACTGGACTCTCTTTCATCAATCCTATCTCTGGAATCCGGAGCACTGGCAGGTTCGGCTCCGGGTGATTCCATCCCCGCCCAGTCCTGTATCGAACCGCTGACTGGTTCCATTTCATCTGCCGGGAGCGGCTCTCTCTCAATTGTCATCCTCCCAGAGATCCTTTCCCCTGGATTGTCAGACTCCTTTCTTGAGGCGGACAATCGGCCCTTTTCTGGCGAGTTCACCGGGTAGGCGGTGGTGCGTGTGAGATTTCCCACTTGGATGGGGATTCCACGTTCCCGAGCATTTGCCAGAGTTTGGTTCCCCTTCCCAGACACATCGCCAATAGACTCAGAAGCACCCAGTGATTCACCAAGCACAAGAATCACCTCGTTAATGCTGACAGATGACTCACCCTCTGGAGATCGAATCTCGTATTGGACAAACTGAGCTGGCTCACCAACCGGAACATACTCTTCCATGGTGAATTTCGACCAATCTCCATAAACTTCTGTCGCGGCATTCGCTAACCGCCAACGCAGGCGTGGTGAAGTTTGTCCCGTGACCCCCATCCGGACACCCACCACATTCGCGGGCTGTGGCAAGCTGAACTGATGGATAATGCGTGGTGATATTCCCGCACTGGCCTCTATACGATCCATGGCGCGCGCGAGCATTTCATGCCATGGCCCCTGATCGAGTCTCCGGCGTTCCCAACAGGCCACCTGTCCAAGGCCTGGCACTCCACAAAACTCAATATCACGTAACAAGGGGGAGCAGAGAACAAGATGGTTACCACGGGAGGTGATGTCCCACAGGGTGGTCTGAGGGATCTCAACTTCTCCACAATCGGACCATCCCGGGGTGTGAGTATCCAGACCGCGAAGGTTGAGCAGTCTTCTTCTCTCATCGCCCGCAAAGCGTCCAACACCAAAAAGCCCATCACGTGTGACCGCAAACTTCTCAAGGATCATTCCTGGAGGCGCGAGGGCGGTCAGAACTGGAGGTGTGATGGTACCTGATGGAGTGACTTGCGAGCGGTAAAGGTGGGTGGATGTGGGAAGAGCCTTGCTGGGCCTCATTAGGAAATACAACGCGCCATCGAACCACTCCGAGTCACTGAGGATGCATTCTGGAAGCCTTCCCACTTCTTTCCAAGAATCATCCCGGAAGAGCGAAACCTGTAAACCCGCGCCATCCGTGCGCGGCTGGATAGTGTAATAATCGCGCCAGGCCTCCACTCCAGTGGAGAGTTGGGAAGCGGACATTGCCTCGCCGACAGGAACAAGGCGGGTATGACGATGGAGCAACATGGAGGACTCATTTGGAAGTCCCAGCGTCAACTCCCTCTGTTCGCCCAACCGGATGGGACCTTCAACCCAGCTCTTTAAGAAATCATCAGGCGCACGATGGACAAACTCAGCGGAAAGGGATGGTGAGACCGGGAGAGAAATCAACAGAACCAGACTGATGAGCCTTGGCATGGGACCGCCCCCTCTTTTCGAGCCTGGGCATCCCTGCCGTGGATTGCTCGTTTCCCAGCTTCCAGAGTGACTTTGCCGGGGAGGAAGCTCCGCCTCCTCCCCAGACCCTCAAGCGAGAGTGGCAAAATCCAAGGGTTCTCACACACGCATCGTTGTGTGGTCGACAGCTGGGGACCGTCCCAATTGAATTATCAGCTTTTGTACCAATATACTTGAGAAGAGCCTTGTTGATCCCAACAGGTTTATTTGATTTAAGTTATTTATGATATTTTAGAGTCAACATCAGGGATGGCACCGGGCAAGTTTTTCCCCCGTGAGTTTCTTGCATGGAAAGTGGGAAAAAAGTGCAATATGGCTTCATCCTCTTTTATTGATTTTGATTCTTAAGGCAGGCCACTGAGATCGAGATCTCCTCAAAACTAAGTTCATTGTTGAGATGGATGCGGATCGGAGTGAGACGGTCCATACCCGTTGTCTTCACAGCCTCTCTGACACGCTGAAGCGCTGTTGGACTAGCCCATGGAGAAGGATGAACGATTCTTTCCTTAGAGATGTACTCAACAAGATACCCGCAAATCGTTGTCCGGGCTCTCCCCGTAGCCTCCATAATCTCCTCGAATGAACATCCATGGCTGAACATTTCAAAGGCTTTATCCTTAGTGATATTGACCTTAGTTGAGGGAATGATGTTTCTGGTTTCCTTGATCGGCTGTCTCTTGTGTAGGGGATGCTTTAGTTCCACTTGCCCCAGACAGATATCGCAGGCACCACAACGATACTGCCGGGCATCCTGGCCGAAGTAACGCAGGATGGCCCGGTGGCGGCAGATTCTTCCTATGCAATAGGTGTACATTACCTCCAGTTTCCGGTAAACAATCCGGAGCCTGTCCGCGTCGGTCTCCTCGGTCCGTTTCTTCCAAGCAATCAAATCCCCATAGGAAAAAAGGAGCCAACACTCGGCGGGGTGACCATCCCTCCCAGCCCGCCCACTCTCCTGCTGGTAAGATTCCAGCGACTTGGGCATTCCGAGGTGAATAACATAGCGAACATTGGCTTTATCGATCCCCATTCCAAAAGCCACTGTCGCCACAATGGTCCGTACTTCTTCATTGATAAAGGCATCCTGGTTCCTTTTGCGGTCCTCATCGGAAAGTCCGGCATGATACATGGCAGCCGAATACCCATCCTCTTGCAGTACCGCCGTAAGGTCCTCGGTCTTTTGCCTGCTCAGACAGTAAATGATTCCGGACTCTCCGGCGTGACGGTCCAAAATTCCGAGGATCTGGGAGTATTCCTTCTTCCGCTGGAGAGTCCGGTAGATCAGATTGGGACGGTCGAAAGAGCCGACCAGAACTTCGGGAGAGTTGAGACCCAGCTCGGAGGTGATGTCAGCGCGTACTTGAGGTGTCGCGGTCGCGGTGTAAGCATGAACAGCAGTCTTCGGATAACGCTCTTTAAGAATCCGTAGGCCACGGTAATCGGGACGGAAATCATGTCCCCAGGTGCTGATGCAATGCGCTTCATCAATGGCGAAGAAGGAGACCTTGGTACGGTCCAGGAAGGCAAGGAATGGCTCCGTGAGCAGCCTTTCCGGAGCCACATAGAGGATTTTCAGCTTCCCTGACCGGAAAAGAATGGCCAACTCTTGACGTTCATCAGGAGTCGACAGGCTGTTGAGACAACCAGCGGGAATCCCTCGCGCCCGTAAGGCATCCACTTGATCCTTCATCAATGCGATCAAGGGCGAAACAATAAAGGCAACTCCCTCCATGCAAAGGGCTGGGGCTTGAAAACACAATGATTTCCCTCCACCCGTGGGAAGCACCACCAACGAGTCACGGTTGTTCAAAACACACTGGATCGCCTGTTCCTGTAAAGGGAGAAAATCCTCAAATCCCCAATACTTCCGAACCAGCTCGCGAAGGAACCTCATTTTCAACGGACATCCACCACGCAACGGAAGCCCACTGTCGAGCAACGATCCAGGCTAGGGGCCATCAAAAGGAATTTCGCATGAGTGGTGCAGGGCAAGGGACCTCCGGGCGCATACCAAATGCTTCCTTCAGCCTTGTAGTAACTGCCACCACGTAAAACGGTGAAACGTACATGTCCATCATCCCTCTCGCTCTCGGTCCACTCCCAGACATTCCCCGACATGTGATAACAGCCATAAGGGCTCCTTCCCTCAGGAAGGGATCGGACCGGAAGGGTGTGCGTGCCTGTGGTGTTGCACTTGGCGGGATCGTATGCATTCCCCCACGGCCATTCACGTCCATCGATTCCCTGCGCGGCCAGTTGCCATTCCGCCTCGGCCGGAAGCCGTTTCCCCGCCCAGCGGGCATAAGCCCGTGCATCCTCCAAATCCACATATACCACTGGATGATCCGCGAGGTCTGGTGGCATCACCCCATTCTTCCAGTGTTTGAGGAAGTTTTCCTTCGATTTGGGCTGGTATCCTGATTTTTCCAGAAATTCTTTGTAGCTGGCGTTGGAAACCTCCGCTTCATCGATGAAGAAGGGTTTCATCTCGATCACTCCGAAGTCGCGCTCCAAGATCTGATCAAAAGGTGACCCCCACAGGAATTCCTTCCACTTTTCCTTGGGGGTTCCTGGGTCTGGATAAGTCCCACATTCGCGCCGCATGTGCTTGAAGCGCATATGAAAGGAAGCCGCCGGGACAAGAACCATTCCCTTTGGAGCTTGGTCCGGAGCGGCGGGAGCAGTGGGCTTTATCTTCTTGGGATCCAACACCGAAAGTGCGAAGTTGCGAGTGTCCTGTGTGGGATTCAACGCGGCGAGGAGCTGCTGTTGCTCCAGGAATTGCACGAGGTCCTCCCCCGTTTGGACATGCGGAACCACCAGGAGACATCCCAAGCGATTGATGGAGCCGGTGATCCGGACCTTCCCGCCAGACACTGTCTCGCGGTACCGTTTCCCATTCCACAGGTCCAGGTAGAGCATCCCTGGTTTCTTATCGAGTTCAATCAGGGGTGCATCCTGAAGAGTCTCTCCAGTGTTCAGGAAGGTGACTAAAGAGATTCCATCACGGCTCCAAATTTGTGCATGCAGGTTGGGAGAAAGGGTTGGAGGAAAGGGGAGCCAATCCTCGCTTGTGAAGATGTCTTTATAGCGCTTGAGGATCGCCGAACAACGTTTCCATAGTAGGCGTTCATCTATCGGATAGGGATTGTAAGTCCCGAAGATATTCTCCCAGATCATCATTCCACTGCCATTGAAGAAAGCGGTCTCCATTTCAGCGCGATGGGAGGTCTCCCAGCGTTTTGTTTGATACTGAGCATGGCGCGGCTCCAGCCACTTGAGATGGAGTAGGCCGGGGGAAAAGGGATCATTCAAGTACTGAGCCCAGGAGCCGCTGCAAACACCCAGCTGTTCGATGGGGGGATGGATTTCGGGGATGAAAGCCACACCCTTCCTCTTCCGGTCCACAGCGTTACGCAGGCCCGCTCCTGTCCCCGTCATGGTATCGAGGAAGATTCCATCGGCTCCAATCTCCGCCACCAGATCTGCTAAAGATTCCTCATCGGACTTGGGCTCACGGCGTGTCCCGGTGTCCCAAGGATTGTAGTCGATAAAGAACTTCACTCCTTTTGATTGGGCCATCCGTACTTGCTCTCGCAAAGCGGTCAGTCCCCCTGGCAGATCCCGGTACATGTCGAATTGGTTGCGTTCATCAAAACCAAGACGGGGATAACCCTGCCAGAGAACGACAATGTCGTAACCTCCGAACTCTTTCATGCCATCTTCGAGGACACTGTCAAAGGTGTAGGTTCCTGACTCCACATCATAAAAGGCCTTGTCCCATACCAGGGTCTTCTGGCAGGTGTGCGTTCCCGCCACCCAACGCAGATCCTCTCTGCCGTAGATATCACGATTCAAACCCACCCCGGGTAGCTCCTCCACCCCTGCTTCCAACGCTTTCATTCGCGCGGGGTCTTGGAGACTGAAGGAGACCCCACGGATCTCCACATGGCTCTTGGTTTGATCGAAGGTTCCATCCATCCCCAATATGGGCTGAATCGCATTTCCTTCTTGTCCGAGGTCAGGGACAGTCACCTTGCTGGTGAGTTCATGCCAGGAGCCATCTGTGGGAATGGATAATGATCCCACCACTCCCGACCAACCCCGCCAACACCAAGCCTTGGGATCCCTTGCATCGAAGGCCACACCAATACGGTTTCCGCCTTCGATCCAGCGTGCCTCCAGCGACACCTCCAATTCATCCCCAGCTTTAAGCGCAAATGGCAGGGCGAGCTCCTTGGAAAGCCGTGTCCATGCCCGGTTCCCATCAAAGACCATGTCCAGAACCGGCGGCTGAGAACCTTCGCGGATCGCCTCCCGGTACTTCCGGAGGGCGGCCAGCCAGTCGGCGTGATTCTGTTCCCCACTGGGACCAGTGATGTAATGGGCGTTCATGAGAAGGTTGTCCATCTCAGCCGTTTTCCAACGGCAACCTTCATCAGCGCTGAACGCCCTTGAATCAAAAGGGAGTTTGCTCTCCTCCTTCTGTTTCTTCTCAAGCGTTTCCTTGGTCACAACCACACATCCCGTGTCGACATCATCCGCGATTTCCTCCATTTTCCCGCCTGCCTTACGGAGTTTGTCGAGGGTCATGATGGATTGATATCCCATGTTCACCGGGTTTTGACCAACCAACCCCTCGATCAGGCCCTCACGCACAAGATCCACCTCGGCGGGGACGGTGTCAAAGCCGATAATGACCACCTTGAGCCCCTTTTCCTTGCGTACATTGGCCGCCGAGATGGCCCAGGAGGCAGAACAGAAGATCCCCTTGAGATCAGGATTTGCAAGGGCATAACCCTCGATCAGCTGAGCCGCGCGGTTCAGGTCATCATTGCAGTAAACTGTACTGGCCACCTGGATCGGCGAGTTCTTGACGGCCCGCTCGAATCCACTGACTCTTTCCTGGTGATTGAGTGCCCCCGCACCTCCACTCACAACCAGAACCTTGCCACCCTCTGGCAGGAACTTCTTCATCAGCTTGCCAGCCTCGTAGCCAGCTTCTTCATTGAAGGTGCCCACATAGCAGAGACGCCGTGAATCAGGTGAGTCTGAATCGAAGCAGATGACCGGAATCCCTTTCTTGCGGGCCTTCTCGATCACCTCGATGACACTGTCAGGAACATTGGGTGAGATACCGATGCCAGCTACTCCACGTTCCAGCAGTGCCTCGATCTTTTGGACTTGCTGATTGGCATCGGCGACTGGTGGAGCCACAAACTCCGCTTTGACACCCAACTCCTCAGCGGCTTTTTCCATACCGGTACGAACATCATCCCAGAATGGATTATTGAGAGATTTTGGGCAGAGCGCATAAAAGATTTCTTCATCCGCCCGTGAAATTTCCGAGGAAAAAGACACCAAACAACACAGACACACAATTTTACTTGCTTTGGATAACACGAGGGACCTCCCCGAAGAACTGAATTGTTAAAGGAGGGGTGGAAATCCGGGTGACCGGAAATATATCCACAGCTCCAGCATCTAGAAAACCATCTGCTCTCTAACAATTCGAATATCATAGAAGAGACATAAAGAAATGTAGACCAGGTGAGGGGATATAAGAAAAACGGAGGAAGTGGTACGGCTGAAGGGAGTCGAACCCCTAACCTTCTGGTCCGTAGCCAGACGCTCTATCCAATTGAGCTACAGCCGCACAGACATTTCTTAATCTACTTGAATCGTTGATTTGAGACAAGACTAGTAGACCACTGGGTTGACAAAGTAACGGAAGACCTCACCCCCCCCCGCCCCCCTCTCCCATTAAGCGAGACGGTGCTCCCCCTTCTCCTGAGGGGAGAGGGGGGCCCGGGGGGGAGGTTTGATTTATTGCACTCATGCACTAAGAAAAAGGGACTAACCCTCAGGTCCATATGGTTTAGATCGGCTTGTAGGGGCATCTAATGGTTCCAGCCAACCCCTCCACCGGAATAAAGCCATCAATCCAACCGCCATAGCGGCCATCAACACCAAGACAAAGGGATACCCCCAATACCACTCGAGTTCCGGCATGTTCAAGGGTGAGCTCTGGGGATTGAAGTTCATCCCATAAATACCGGCGATGAAAGACATGGGCATGAAAATCGTGGTGATGATCGCAAGGACCTTCATGATTTCATTCAAACGATTGCTCGTAGCGGTCAGGTAGACATCCATTAGATCCGATCCAAGTTCACGGTCCGTCTCCACCAGGTCAATGATTTGAATCACGTGATCATAGCAATCCTTGAGGTAAAGACGCGTATCGTCGCAGATCAAAGGGATGGGATCCCGTAAGAGGTCATTAAGCATATCACGCATCGGCCAGATGGTTCTACGCAGGGTCAGCAGCTCCTGCTTGATCCCATGGATTTTAACTACCGCTTCCCGTGAGGGAGCTGTCAGGATCTCCTCCTCCAAGTCCTCAAGCCTTTCTCCATACTCTTCCAGTGGTGGGTAATAGCCATCAATGACTGTATCAAGCAGCGTATAGGCCAGGTAGTCGGCTCCCTGGTCTCGAACGCGACCATTTGGTTGATGAATCCTCTCCCGAATAGTATCGAATCTATCTTCCCTACCCTCCTGGAAAGAGATCACAAAACCATCCCCCAGAAACAGGCTGATCTGTTCGGATAAAAGTTGCTTATTGAAGTGGACCGACCGAAACACAGCAAACAATTGATTACCAAATAGATCCGCCTTGGGGCGCTGATGGACATTCACCACATCCTCGAGGCTGAGTGGATGAAGATTGAAAATCTTGCCAATCTTCTTGAGCGTCTCAGGATCTCCAAGGCCATTCACATTGACCCAGGTAACCCGGTACTTTCCGATCACATTGTGGAGATGATCTGGGTCTGTAACCTCGAACTCCTCAACCGAGTCTGAGTCATAGGCAAGAACCCGGATGAGGGGTGTTGGAGCGGAAGGATCCACCATCAAGGTCCCCGGAGGCGAGCCGGGTTGAGACCGCCGGAGAGAATGACGCTTATGTGGACGAGGTTTCTGTTTCTTGTGTGTCATGGTTTCCCGGAACTATCAGCCGGTGGGGGAGTCTCGCTCTACCGGAAAGGAGCGTCAACGAGAAACAGGTTTTTTGGGACTGGGAGTTTTAGAAAAAAACTGCCAAAGGCCATTTAGAGCAACACCACCCACCCTAACCCTCCCCCGCAAGAGGGAAGGGAGAACAACGCTCGCGCCACGATTGCTCCTCAGGGCAAGCACAGGATGCAATGGGAGGGCTGGGGGGGAGTTGAACTCAGGAGAAGATTGGAGGCGGACCTTCTCAATACACCATCCAAGTGGCGATCCCGCTGACATTCTCCAGGGGTTTCAGGAGGTATGTCTTGATCTGGTTGCCGGCGAGGGAACCCGATAACGCTCCAGTGCTGAGTGTGGCATCGCCGGTTTCTGTTTCGATGTGAGTGGTTTGCTTGGCCGATGAAATTCCTTTCCCGGAAAAACTCAGCCTAAAATCAGTTTGCGTATCAGACATATTCCATAGCCTTGTGATGATCCCACGATCAATGCCCTCTTCCGCCGGTTTCAAGGCCCACAGAATGGCGTTGGGATTCGATATCGTGAGCAATGAGTAGGAAGTGGATGGGTAAGCGCTCCCGCCACTGACAGTCTGGGCAACCAAGGGATTCTGATGCTCCAGCGAGAATTTCATGGCATCCAGGGGCGAGTAAGTATCATGGGTAGTCAAAGCGAACCTTTGGAGGAAATGTGTGTCTCCATCCTGATTCCGGATTCCTAAATTGGTCCCATCCACCTGGCCTCCAGCAAGAGGCGAAATGAGAGGAGTTGATGTATCCAGAAAAGTACTCGTGCTGTTACCCAAGCGGAAGAAATAGCAGTCCGCATTGGAGAGTGTAATGCCTGCATCAGAGGCGCTCATGTCAGCAAAATGGTTGAGGGTCAGCCAGTCATAGCGGGCATTCCTGCCGGAGTAATGCCCGCCATCCGCAAGCAACGTGGCACGAATCACCGCTCCAACCTCTTCATGACGGACATCGGGAGTGGTCAGATGGAAGGAATAAGCCCAGGTTTGAATACCCGAGAAGTTCTCATTGATGTCATTGCGGATTTCGATCCGGTTCACATCACGGAAAAGGGTGATCCGGGATGTGTGGTCCAGTGGTGATGAACTGGTGGCAAGCAAGGTGACCGATACAGGGCCCGCGTTTTCGACTTGGAGAGTGCCG
>CAZORO010000028.1:0-21979 GCA_964581845.1 uncultured bacterium | reverse complement strand
TCCTCGTCAGCAAAACCTTCAAGCATATCGCCCACGAGTCCAGCACGCTGTATGTGCGCGCGCCCCTTTTCCTCGTGGAGATGTGTATCTCCGCTGGAACAGGACACGAAAAGCTACTTCCCGGAATCTGGCAACTACAAGGCTCCTGGGTCGACCATGTGGCGATGACTTATCTACGCGAGGGAAACCGTCTGCACTGGTATTTCACGGCCTTGCTGTGTTTCGCGTTAGTCAGTGCTCTTTTCCGGTTCTATCAACGCTGGATCCTGATCGGGATCAGCCGGAGGATCGAGTATGACCTCCGCAATGACCTCTTTGAGCATCTGCTACGGATGCCGCCCGCCTATTTCGACCGGATGACCACCGGTGACATCATCGCCCGCGCCACCAATGACCTCAATCAAGTCCGTTCGATGCTCGGACCAGGATTGATGTACCCATTCAACGCGGTGTTCATGATGACCTTCGCGCTGGGAGGAATGGCATATCTTTCGCCCGCGCTCACCCTGATCGCACTGGTTCCTCCCATAATCATGGCGATCGGAACCAACCGCCTCGCCAAGATCGTCCATGACCGGTTCATCCTAGTGCAGGAGCAATACTCCACCATCTCCACCAAAATCCAGGAGAATCTGGCTGGGATCCGGGTGGTAAAGGCTTATGTCCGCGAGGACAGTGAGGTGGAGGCGATCAAAGAACTCAATACGGATTACCTGAAGAAGAACCTTGAGTACTTCAAAGCCGAGGGGGTGCTCTACCCATTCTTCAGTTTCAGTCACAACCTGGGGCGTTTTGTGGTGCTGAGCGTGGGCGGAATCCTCATGTTGAATGCCACGGGGGGGTTCGATGTCGGCGATTTCGCGGCCTTTCTGCTTTACCTGAACATGCTGCTCTTCCCAATGATCTCCATCGGCTGGGTACTCAATGTGATTCAGCGCGGTGTAGCTTCACTGGCACGCATCAATGAAGTGCTTCACGAGGAACCAACAATCCGGGACCCAGAGAATCCAATCACAACACCTCTCAGACAGGGCCATATCGAATTTCGAGGTGTTTCTTTTGGATACCGGAAAGATCGCCGTGTCCTTCACTCCATCGATCTGGTAATTCCCGCGGGAACACTACTTGGGATTGTCGGTCCGACCGGCTCCGGGAAATCGACCCTTGCTCAGCTGATCCCGCGTTTCCAAGATCCCGACGAAGGTGAGATCCTGATCGATGACATCCCTCTTCCACGGTACCGTCTCACCGATCTGCGCGGAATGATCGGTATCGTTTCGCAGGACCATTTCATGTTTTCGAATACGGTACGCAAAAACATCGGATTCGGTTTGCCCCCGGAGGAATTCCTGGCCGATGGCGTGATCGAGGAAGCCAGCCGTCTGGCCGCTTTCCATGACAATGTCATCGAGTTTCCCCAAGGGTATGAAACCCTGGTTGGAGAACGGGGCATTACCCTCTCCGGTGGCCAGAGACAGAGGGCCGCCATCGCGCGGGCCATCGCCATCGATCCCAGGATCCTGATTTTAGATGACGCACTTTCCTCGGTCGACACCCACACTGAGGAGAAAATTCTCCATGGTCTCCGCAAGTTCTCTCAGAACCGGACCACTCTGCTCATCTCGCACCGCATCTCTACGGTCCAGGAGGCCGACCGGATCATTGTGCTCGAGGATGGAAGGATCATCGAGGAGGGGACGCACGAAGATCTGGTCCGCCTGGATGGCCTGTATGCCTCCATTTACCGGCACCAACTCCTCGAAGCGGAGATCGAAGGGATGACCGTCTGATGCCAGACCACCAGGAAGAGGAGGCATTGGGTAAAGCCTACGATTCGCGTCTGGCGAAACGTCTGCTCGGATACCTGCGTCCCTACAAGTGGAGGGTGTTTACTTCAGTCTGTATCTCGCTGGCGGTAGCGGCCTTCTCCCTGGTTCAACCCCTATTGGTGTTACATGCCATCGACCACTCCATCCCCAACCGGGATGTCCGGGAGCTGATGCTGCTCTTCGCCTTTTTTCTGGTCACCATGACTTTTGAGTATGCCCTCCAGTTCTCTTATATCCTGATGGTCAACAGCACTGGCCAGTATGCAATGTATGACCTGCGGATCGCGCTTTTCGATCACCTGCAAAGGCTCTCGCTCTCCTTTTTTGACAAAACCCCCGTTGGCAGATTGATGACCCGTGTCACCGCCGATATCGAGGTGCTGAATGAGCTCTTCTCCGAAGGAGTCGCTCTGATTTTCGGCTCGATATTTGTCCTGATTGGCATCCTGGGAATCCTGCTTTGGTTGAGTCTCCCCATGACCCTGGTGGCGCTTTCCATGCTCCCGCTGATGGCCATTGTTTCCCGTTATTTCCGTATCTGGTCGCGTGAGGGATTCCGCGCGGTACGTACTCGGATCGCCAAGTTGAACTCTTACCTCCAGGAGAATGTAACCGGGCTTCAGACTGTCCAGTCGTTTGTGCGTGAGAAACGGAACCTTGAGAAGTTTAAGGAATTGAATTGGGACCACTATGAGGCCAATGTGAGGACTATCGCGGCTTATGCGGTTTTCTTCCCCGCCGTGGAAGTGGTCTCGACACTTGGCCTTGGCGCGGTGCTCTGGTATGGCGGATTGCAGGTCTTTAAGGGGGCAGTCACGCTGGGAACCCTGGTGGCCTTCATGGAATACCTTTTTAAATTCTTCCACCCGATCCGCGAGATTTCCGCTCAGTATGGCATCTTGCAGTCCGCGATGGCCTCCTCGGAGCGGATCTTCAAGTTGCTCGATGAACCCATTGGGATTCTCAACCCATCCCATCCACACCCGATCTCGAAAGCCAAGGGACATATCGTTTTCGATCATGTCTGGTTCGAGTACCGCGAGGGCGAACCAGTGCTGTGCGATGTTTCTTTCGAGGTTCAGCCGGGTGAACGGATCGCGGTTGTGGGAGCGACCGGATCGGGAAAAACCACCACCATGAGTCTGCTAGCACGTTTCTATGATCTCACGCGGGGGAGCATCCAGGTCGATGGAACCGACATCCGCGAGTGGGATATGGGACGATTGCGTCAGAACATCGGAATCGTATTGCAGGATGTCTTCCTGTTCTCCGGTTCGGCGATAGAGAACATCACGCTTGGCGACCCCGCCATCCGGCGAGAGGATGCCGAACGGGTGGTTCAAGTTCTGGGAATATCACCAGTCATTGACCGGTTGCCACAGGGCTTCGACACGCTCCTGGGGGAAAGGGGAAGAAGTCTCTCGGTGGGAGAACGTCAACTCATCTCCTTCGCGCGCGCCCTGGCGCATGATCCGGCGATTTTGGTCCTCGATGAGGCCACCTCCAGTGTCGACACTGAAACGGAGCGCGTGATCCAGCGTGCCCTCATGAGATTGACCGAGGGACGTTCCAGCCTGATCGTGGCACACCGGCTATCGACGATTCAGAACTGCGACCGGATTATCGTGATGAGCAAGGGACGCATCGCGGAGAGTGGCACCCATGAGGAGCTCCTCGCTCACCGTGGGCTGTATTACCGGTTGTATGAGTTGCAGTACAAAAACCAGGAAACGCCGGTCTGACCGATTTTCCTTTAGTAAATGGGGATCCCCCCCCCACCCCAACCCTCCCCCGCAAGGGGGGAGGGAGATAAACACACCCCCTCCACCCTTGCGGGGGAGGGTTGGGGTGGGGGGGAGATGGAAAATTCCCTTTTCGGAAACCTCTCTACACGCCTGGCCACTTGACGCCGTGACGTTCCCCCAGCTCCTTGAGTTGGACCGCGATGACCGGTGCCATGGGGCATCCCTCTTCGAGGCGTTTACGGCGCTTCTCCACCTCTGGCTCACCGGGTATGAGAATCCTTCCAAAGGGATTCCCCGTCACCACTGGCTGAGCGGCGATTTCATCCATGACCGCATCCACCCGGCTCTTGAAGGTATCGATAGGGGTGAAAGTGGAGGGATCAATGGCCTGTACGAAATGCCCAAGTTGCTGGGGATGCTCCCAGTCATCGAACTTGCGGACAATGCCGGGGCCGAAGGCCATTCCGGTGGTGGCCGAGGAGAGAAGTTCGATCATCAATCCGATGGCATACCCTTTCGCTCCGCTCATGGAGGTGACTGCCTTGGCCTTATGGGCATCGGTAACCGGATTGCCCTCCTCATCGACCGCCCAGTTGCTGGGGATCTCCTGGCCCGCCTCGGCGGCGGCACGCACTTTGCCAAAGGCCACTTCGCTGGTGGCCATGTCCATCAGGAAGGGGGGATGCTTACCAGCCGGTATCGCCACACTGTAGGGATTCGTACCGAGATAAGGTTTCTTCCCGCCGAAGAGGACCACATCGGTTTCACTGTGAGACATAAGGATACCGATCATATCCCGCTCAGCGGCATAGTTTGTGTAAAAAGCCCCCGCACCAAAGTGGGTAGACCTTTTCACCAACACGGTTCCACTGCCACATTCTTTGGCCATCTCGATGGCCAGTTCCATCGCGCGCAGGGTGGACAACTGGCCCAGGGCGGTGTCCGCATCCAGTATACCCACCGCCGCGCGGCATTTATCGAACTTCATCTGAGGTCTAGCATTCACCAGCCCCTTCTCAATCCTCTTGGAGTAAAGATTGACGAGGTAAATGCCATGTGTATCGACTCCACGCAAATTGGACTCCACCAGGATCTCCGCCACCCTGTGGGCATCCGCATCGGGAACTCCCACCTTACTCAGAATGGCCTGTCCGAACTCGATGAGTTGCGTGGCGGGAATAAGGATCATGTCAGACATTGGAACTCCTCCACAGCAGTACCGGAGATAGCGGGTGGACCCCCTACCTCCGGTTAACAAAAGACTATTCGCTTTATTCAATCCATTCCGTGTGGAAAATGCCGGGTTTATCAACCCGTTCATAGGTGTGCGCACCAAAGTAATCCCTTTGAGCCTGTGTCAGGTTGGCGGGAAGAGCGGCACGGCGGTAGCTATCGAAATACGCCAAGCTGGCGCTCATCGCCAAGGTGGGCACGCCGATCTTGGAGGCGGTCTGAAGAGCGAAACGCCACTTGGGTTGAGCTTTCTTGACCCATGACTTGAAGGTGGGATCAAGCAACAGGTTGGGGAGGCGTTTGCGCTTGGTGAAAGCCTCACGGATATGATCGAGGAATTGCGCACGGATGATGCAGCCACCACGCCAGATGCGTGCAATCTCGGAGAGGTCAAGCTTCCAGTTGTACTCCTCGGCGGCCACACGGATGAGGGTCATTCCCTGGGCGTAGGAGCAGATCTTGCTGGCAAAGAGGGCCTCATGGGCGGCCTCGATGAGTTTGTCCTTGGGGCCTTTATAAACCGGTTTAGGCCCTTTAAGTTTGGCGGAAGCGGCCACACGCTCATCCTTGAAAGCGGAGAGGATGCGTGCCTCCACGGCGGCGTTGATGGTGGGTGTGGGCACACCCAAGTCGAGGGCGATCTGTGAGGTCCACTTGCCGGTTCCTTTCTGGCCCGCCTTATCGAGGATGAGATCCACGATGGCTTTACCGGTTTCCGGGTCCTGCTTGCGGAAGACCTTATAGGTGATCTCGATCAGGTAGGAGCTGAGCACCCCCTGGTTCCACTTCTCGAACACATCGGCCAGCTCAGCGGCCTGCATTCCCAGAGCGGTACGCAGCAGGTCATAGGTCTCGGCAATGAGCTGCATGTCGCCATACTCAATGCCGTTGTGGACCATCTTCACAAAGTGGCCGGCTCCATCGGGACCGACATAAGTGGTGCATGGGCTATCCCCGACCTGGGCGGCGATCTTTTTCCAGATAGGCTCAATCTGGAGATAGGCCTCCTTAGGTCCGCCCGGCATGAGCGCGGGCCCCCACAGTGCGCCCTCCTCACCGCCGGAAACGCCAGAGCCAATAAAGTGGATCCCCTCCTTGGCCAGTTCGGCATGACGGCGGCGGGTATCGAGGAAGTAGCTGTTGCCGCCATCGATGAGGATATCGCCATGGTTCAGATAAGGTTTGATCTGACGGATCATATCATCGACGGGATCGCCAGCCTTGACCATGAGGATGATCTTGCGTGGAGATTCCAGGGAGTCCACGAATTCTTGAACCGAGTAGGTTCCCTTCAGACGCGTGGCCTCCGGGTGGGCCTTCAAGAAATTCTCAACTTTAGAGGTGGTCCGGTTCCAAACAGCGATGGTGAAGCCATTGCGTTCAATGTTACGGGCCAGGTTTTCACCCATCACGGCCAATCCGACCAGCCCAATCTGTGCCTTGTCCATTCTTTCAATCCCTCGACTGTGTTGAAGTTGTCAGTTTCGAATCACAGCGGCCCCCCTGGGAGGGGGGGCTGGACTCATATAATAGGGAGATTACAGGAAAATGGGGCAGAATTGAGGGGGAGGGGGGGACTCCGATTGAAAACAATGATGCAAATGGGAAGTAGAGATGCCACCCTAGGAAGCCGCAATAGACTGGTTTACAATCCTTAAAGTGCTCAATCCAATCAAATCGAGTTACATCCCATGCCGACTATCGCTCGCTTCTATGGCATCGTGATTAAGATGTTCTTTCGTGAACACGGGATTCCTCACTTCCATCGGTCTATGGGGAGTATAATGGGGTATTCGACATTAACTCGTTGGAAATGATGGAAGGTGATTTGCCGATAAGGGCTCAACGACTTGTGCAGGAATGGGCTAAGGTATACCAAGCTGAACTCTTGAAGATGTGGGAGACACAAGAGTTCAAACAGCTCCCTGGATTAGACTAACATGACCACAATCACCACTTATCCTTTACTCTCCGCTGTCAAACCGCTTACCAAGCATCGGCTTTTAGTAACCTTCACAAATGGTGTTACCAAGGTCTATGACTGCACCCCATTGCTCGAAGAAGAAGCTTTTTTACCTCTTCAAGATCAGGTCTTCTTTCGATGTGTCCGAGTAGATCCCCATGGTTATGGAGTCATTTGGAACGATGAGATCGATCTAGCTGAATCTGAACTCTGGCTCCATGGTGAAGAGGTAACCCCCTCTACTCCCGCATCGCTCCCGCCAACTTCACAAACTCCTCCACGCTGAGCGTCTCAGCTCTACGCCGTCCCTCGATCCCAGTAGATTGCAAGATCTCGTTAGCCCTTTCGCGTCCGAGGTGGCGTGACAAATTATTTTGAAGAGTCTTACGTCTTTCCGCGAAACAGATCCCCGTCACCTCCTCGATCTGGAGCGGTGTTACTGGCGGGAGAACCGCTTTCCGTACTAGCACACACCAGGCCGAACTGACCTCTGGCTCCGGAATGAAGAGGTAGGCCGGAACCCGCCTTGACTTGTGAGGAACCGAAAACATCTGAGTCAGGATCGAGAGACGTCCATATGCCTTCACCCCCGGCGGCGAGACAATCCGGTCTACCACTTCCTCTTGCAGGAGGAAACCCGCCCGTTCCCACAAGTCGAACCACTCTTCATAGGCCTTGCCCAAGATGACCGAGGAACAGTAATAGGGGAGGTTGCCAGTCAGGATGATCTCCTCCTCCCCAGCCCAAGAATGGATCTCCTCCGTACTCACCTCGAGGATATCCCGCTCCCAGACAGTGAGAGATTCAGGTTTTCCAAGACGCTCCGCCAATCCCGCTGACAGACGAGAATCCTTTTCAACCGCGAGGACCCTGGCTCCAGTATCCACCAGGGAACGTGTCAAATGTCCCAGTCCCGGTCCGATTTCGAGCACCGCCATGCCGGGGAGAATCTTGAGGCTGTGGACAAAGCCATCCAGGATGTTGCGGTCAATGAGGAAATGCTGTCCAAGCAGAGGATTGGGACTGCCACCGAGGAGACGCATCTCCTCGAAGACACGAGTGGGAGAGGTGATGTGATCGATCGGACGTTCGCCGGTCACTTCGACTTCCGGTGTTTCTCGATTTCGGCCCGCGCGAGCTCATCGCATCGGTTGTTCAACTCGTTGAGTGCATGACCGCGTGTCCAGGCCCACTGGACTTTGAGATGGGCGGTGATGCGAAGTAGTTCCTCCCAGAGTTCACGGTTCTTGACCGGTTCCTTGGAGGAAGTCTTCCATCCCTTGCGGATCCAGGATTCCAGCCAGTTCTTAGTGAAGGCGTGCTGGAGATATTGCGAGTCGGTGATGATGCGGACAGGGAGATTCTTGCGCTTGAGGGTTTTTAGCGCCTCGATGGCCGCGCGCAATTCCATGCGGTTGTTGGTGGTGTGGGCCTCATAGCCGGAGATCTCTTTTTGATGGCCATTCCAGGTCAACACCGCCGCCCAGCCGCCAGGTCCGGGATTGCCAGAACAAGCGCCATCGGTGTAGATCACGATCTCCCCGTTACTCACGGAGGAGGGGGAGACCGCGAGAGAACGGGGCAGAGCCTCGCCCCCAAGGGGAGGCCTTTTCACGGTCTTTCCTTTAGGGGAAGGTTGACTCTCACTTTTTCTCATCCCCATCGCCGTCTCCCATCTACTCCTTCCCAGAGGAGTTCATGTGTTTCAAAGAGGAGCTTTGGAATCTCAAGATGTAATGGACAGCGTGGGAGACAATCACCGCACTCGGTGCAGTTGTTAGCGCGCTTGCCGGGATACCAGTCACCCGCGTTCTCGAACATCTTATAGCGGTACTGGCCATATTCGCTCATGTCGAAAGCCTTGGTGAGGTTACGAAGACGCAGGGCTTCAGGAATGTTGATCCCTTCGGGGCAGGGAAGGCAGTCGCCGCACACCGAGCAGTAGGTTCCGCCCAGCAAGGCGTATTGCTCATCCCAGCGTTTGACCGCGGCGGCCTCCTCTTCCGTCAAAGGTCCATCCCGGTCCGCGAAGAAGAGGTAGTCATCCCACTCCTTGGCATAGGTGCAGCCGACCGTGAGCGTGGTGACCTCCGGTTGAGCCATGAGCCAGCGATGGTTGACCTCGATGGGGGTGAAGGGAGCGGCCAGGTTGCGCAGCTTCTCCGGCGGGCGGTAGAGCAGCCCTCCCTTATCGCTGGGGGAGATGATCAGGATACCCATGTCCAGCTCCGCCGCGCGCTTGATGGCGGGCTGGTTACGCTGGAAGAAGTAATAGTAGTGGAGGTTGACCGACTCGAATTCCAATGTGTTGATCGCGGCGAGGATCACCTCGCAGGGGCCATGACCAGAGAAGCCGATGTGTCCCACGATCTTCTGGCCGATGGCCTCGCGCACCGCTTCCATGCAGCCCCCCTTGCGCATCGTCAGCTTAAGGGAATCGAAAGTGTTGATGCCGTGGATGTCGAGGTTCTCGATGTAGGTCATCTGGAGGCGTTTGAGCGACTTGTCGATGCGCCTCCACATTTCATCGCGTGTGGAGACAGGACCGATCTTGGTGGTGATGAGGAAATCCTCGCGGCGGTAGTCCTTGAGGATGCGCCCCAGCCTTTCCTCGCTGGTGCCATAGCCCTGGGCGGTTTCGATGTGGTTGATGCCGGCCTCGATGGCCCGGCGTGTGGTCTCGGCGGCGAAGTTCTCATCCTCGGGGACGGGGACCTGCATGGCACCGAAGGTAAAGATGGGGAAACGGAGTTCAGTCTTTCCAAAGCGTCGGTATTTCATACCGCTATTCTTACACGGAGAGGGGGGAAGAAAGAATGGAAAAGGTGAGGGCGGCTAGGGATTACTGTAGAACACTGATGGAAACTTCCACAACTAAGGGGCAGGAAAGAAGAAGTAGTAGGCTACAACCACAAAGCATGGAGAGGCTCCACTCAGAAACCAGATCAGAAACGAACGGCGGAGATCTGTGGCAAGTTGTTTGGCCAGAAGAAAGGGTTGGTAGATCAGTGTAGTGGCAAGGACCGCCAGACCCAACATGAGGGGTTGGGTAACGGGCGGATACATTAACAGCCAGTACCAGAGGATCAATGCGGGGAGAGTTGTGATATGAAGTAGGCAGGCATTGAAGACAGGAATCTCTCGCTTTGAGAGTGATGACTTCGACAATTTTGAAAGGACAACAGGAGGAAGGAGAACCCAACCACAGATCATCAGGAGCAGGATTTTCAGAAAGTATCCCAGTTCTTCCAATGGCGCATCCATCAAACTAACCTCTTTTTCATTAATGACAACGATGGTGAGATAACCCCTCTTACCAGCCTGGCTCTACTCGAATAAGGTCTCCCGAAGAACTACTCCCATTTGTAGGGCTGTAAAGCAGATTCAACGCTTGGCGATCATTCCATGACTTACGTTTTTCCACGATAAGGTATTCCAGCTGCTCCGCCTGGCTGATTCCATCCGGACCATAGCATGAGAGAATAAAAACACCTCCTGCTTCCGGGTTCAGTGGACCCACTCCATATCCATAAGGTCTTTCTTCGACTTCATCAAAGGGATCAAATGGAATTGTGTGGTTTGGACTCAGGGCGGTCAGCACATCAGGCACGAAACTCGGACCACGATAGAAAAGGAGGCTAGAGTCTGGCGTAGAGGTTCCCACTGTCTTTGTTGCGCTTTCTGGAAGACTACCAGCGATGGGATGACCTTCTCCATCCACCGGGAGCGGGAAAAGACCCTCTTCCTCCGTGGTTTCGGTTAGCTGGACATAGTCAAAAAGATCAGTACTCAAGTGCCACATGTCCTCCGGCGCACGGACAATCGCGGGTGAACGGGGGTAGGGCCAGATCCAGGTGATGACCCAAAGAGAGATCATCGCGAGCAAACCACCGGAGGCTCCAAGAGTCAGGCTTGCGAGGAAACGTGCTTTCAGTAACCAGAGCAGGAAGAGAGGGCAGTAAAGAGAGATAAGAACGAAAACCACAAGACTTGAGGCAAGCGAGAGAGTGGTGGTGGGTTCACACACAAAGAAAGCCCAGACAAATAACAGGGGAAGGGTTGCCAGGTGAAGCAGGAAAGACTTAAGAAATGTCAACTGTTTACCGGATAGCGAGGACCTTGAAAGGAGCCACAGAAAGGCTGGAAAAGCAGTCCCCCAAACACAGAAGAAAACGAAGATTACTTTGACCGGATAAACCATTGCCTCCAATGGTGCATCCATTCCGGCCTCCCCTTACCATCAAGAAACAGAAGTTTCAACCAAGCGGTGGGGCCAGCCCCACCCTACGCGATCTTCACCCCCGAAAGTTGCTCAAAGGCACGGATGACACTCTGGGTACCAAGGTCTCCGCAGCCCATCTTCTCCACCGCGATGAACATCTGTTGAGCCAGCGAGGTTCCAATCAAAGGCAGGTCTCCATCGGCGGCGGCTTCCATGACCAGACGCAAATCCTTGAGCAGCAGGCGCACCATGAAGCCGGGGTTGTGATCACCATCCACAATGCGTGGGCCAAGATTCTGCAACGACCAGGAATTGGCCGCGCCGCCGGTGAGCACCGCCAAGGTCTTGTGTAGATCCAATCCGGAGGTCTTCGCGAGCAACAGGCTCTCCGAGACCGCTACCAGGTGGATCGCCACCAGGACCTGGTTACAGAGCTTGGTGCATTGCCCCGCGCCGGATGGTCCGACATGGGTGATCGTCCTCCCCATCGCTTGGAAAAACGGCAAGG
Source organism: uncultured bacterium (assembly GCA_964581845.1). Lineage (GTDB taxonomy): Bacteria > Hinthialibacterota > Hinthialibacteria > OLB16 > OLB16 > OLB16. The sequence continues at coordinate 10,479 of CAZORO010000028.1, read as the reverse complement.
CGCGCTCGAAGTCCGCAGCCTCGCCGCCCACCATGATAGTCAGGGTTCCCTTCTGAGCGCCGATATCTCCACCGCTGACCGGGGCATCGAGCATCCCCGCTCCCTTGGCAGCGAGTGCCTCGGACATTCTCCGCGTGGCCTTGGGAGAGATGGTGCTCATGTCGATCACTACTGTTCCCGGTTTTACCGATTGGATGACTCCCTTTTCCCCTAGAATAACATCCTCCACATCAGGTGTGTCGGTCACCATGGTGATGACCGCATCCACCCCAGCGGCGGCCTCCGCTGGACTGCCCGCCACCTTAGCTCCCTCGACCGCGAGTAAGTCACATTTCGCCCGGGTGCGGTTGTAGATGGTCAACTCGAAGCCCGCCTTCATTAGGTTGCGGGCCATCGGAAGTCCCATGATCCCGAGTCCGATGAAGCCGATGGTTTTGATCTGTTCTGGCATGGAGGAAAACCTCTTTGGGTAAGATGGATGGGGCCGGCTGAAGGCCGGCCCCAAAAACCCGGAGTGGCGAATTCATTCACCTTCTCCGTTGTATCAAACTGCATTCTCCCGCTGATGCGAATAAATTCGCTACTCCAGTGGGGTGGAAGTAGCATGTCCTTCCTTTACGCTTTCACCACCGGGACCGGGATCGGACCTACTGGGTAGGGCAGGTTGAAGTCCCACACCTCGGGTACGATGCTCAGGTCGGAGGCCAAAGCTTCATCCCAGGTGACCTTCTTGCCCGTGTAAGCCGCCATGCGTCCCATGATCGCGGTGAGGGTACTCTCTGCCACCTGGACACCCTCATTGATGTATGGAGTCTTGCCACGGATGGCATTAACGAGGTCGATGTGCTCCTGGACATAAGGGTTTTCACCCGGTTCGCCCATATCACAGCAGTTGCTGCGTCCCTTTGTACCGACTGCATCCTCGAAAACGCCATCGGCGCAACCATCCCAATGACGCGACATACTGATCATGTGGACTCCATTAGCATACTCGAAATCGCAACTGAAGTTGTCCCACAGATCGCCATATTTCTCTTCCCTCGGCTTCCAGGCGCGTCCGCCCGAGGCGAACACCGAGACAGGATGGGTACCCATCACCCAGTTACAGACATCGATATTATGGACATGCTGCTCGACGATGTTGTCGCCGCAGACCCAACAGTAGCCATACCAATTACGAACACGATACTCGAAGTCCGACCAGCCTTCTTTACGTTCATGGCAGAAGGGCAGGCTCCCGCACCAGTAAGCCCGTAAAGCGAGAATATCGCCGATGGCTCCATCATGGATCTTTTTAATGGTTTCTACATATTCCTTCTGGTGACGGCGTTGGGTGCCAGCCACAAAGCAGAGCTTCTTGTCCTTGGCTCTGTTGGCGGCGTTGATAATCATACGAATTCCCACCGGATCGACCGCTACAGGTTTCTCGGTAAAGAGGTGTTTGCCGGCATCGATAGCGGCGGCGACATGCTTGGGACGGCTGAAGGGAAGGGTTCCCTCGACCAGCACATCGATGTCGGTTTCGAGAATCTTCTTATAGGCATCCAGACCGGTGAAGCAATGATCATCCTCGACCGCATAGCTCTTGGCGGTTTGCTCGTTCTTCGAGTTCTTGACCCGGTTACGGGCAGCATCGAGCTTGTCCTCGAACAGGTCGGCCATGGCGATCAGTTTCATGTTGTCATTGCCACGCAGCATCTCCATGCAAGCGCCGGTTCCACGATTGCCGCAGCCTAACAGTCCAACCTTGAGGGTGTCGGTGTTGGTCTCGGCCCTGGCCCCCTTCGATGAAAGGATGGCGAATCCCGCCGCAGCTGCTGTCATTTTGGCAAAGTCCCTCCGAGTCAAACCAGTTTTCTCCTTCTCCTGCATAACCGTTTCTCCTTTGAGGTAAATTAAAGTAAGTCCAGACAGGGCTCTGTCCCCGGACGTGACCGGGATGCCAAGACCCTCCAGATCAATGGATGGAATGCAAGCTAGCACAGGGGATGGGAAACCTAAAGCGGGCGAAAGATTGTCCTTTGACTTAAAAAAAAGGACCTTCCACATGCGTGTTGACTCCCATTTGGGACGGGGAGGATAATCCGGAATGAAACAAGCAAATCGTAACAGCAAACCGGGTATTGCCGCCCACATATTCCTTTACCTGCTAGCCGTTTCTTTTATTTCTCCGGCACAAGCCCAGCAGGTTCTGTCGGTCGGATCACAAAAGCAGCTTTTCATCGACTACCGGTTCATCGAATCAGCGGAAGGGATTCAGCTGGTTAAGCAGGAGCCATACCAGACGCGCGAGAAGCTGGTGGTTGCCGACCAGCCATGGGAGGAAGGGGCTGCTTTGGGCAGTTACAGCACGGTGGCCAGGGAAGGCGACACGATCAGGCTTTGGTATGACATCCGGATTGGCGATCCCCCGCAGGGAGAGAAGCAACCCGCATTTATGGGAGTCGCTTACGCCGAATCGCGCGACGGCATCCATTTCACCAAGCCTGACCTCGATCTGGTGGAGCTGAACGGATCGCGAAAGAACAACCTTCTGATGCCATCCGATCCCTCGGAGTTGGTCATCGGAGGAGGTTCCGTGTGGCGGGATGAAAACCCCGATTGCCCGGCAGAGGAGCGTTATAAATCGTGGATAAAGGTCTATCCGAGGAAGGCAAAAATAACCGGCGGGCCCAATCATGTATTCACCTCGCCGGATGGGATTCACTGGAAGCTGGATGAGCGGCAGGTGGAGGGATTACGTGCAGGCGATACTCAGCCTTCATGGTTCTGGGAGCCTCGTATGCGCCGTTATGCCGGTTACAGCCGGGAATGGATCCGCGAAAAGTCCGGCTTCGGTTTTCGCGCATTCAGCTACAACGAATCGGACGACCTATTCCACTGGGACAGCATGGCGATGGCGATGGAACCGGACGAGCGTGATCACGCTGCTGCCCCGGCGATGCGGATTGATGTGAGGAACCTTGAAGTGCGTGGCACAAACATCATCCCGCAGAATCCGGCCAGGTCAGCGGCAGCGGCGGATGGACAGGTTCAGACGCTGACCCCAACCTCTCTGCTGGATTTCTACGGTCCGGGTGTCTTCCCATATGAGGGCGTCTACCTCGCGCTCGTCCCGGTTTTCCATCATTGGAAAGGCAGTGCCAACGAAGCTTGGCCGAACAGCGCTGATATCCAACTTGCCGTTAGCCGTGATGCCCGCCACTTCACACGCCCGGGCAATCGCCAACCCTTTCTCAGCACTGGCCCTGATGGATCCTGGGATTCGAAATGGATTTATCCGGTGCTGAGGCCGATACGGATGGGCGATCAACTCTGGATTTACTATTACGGGACGAACCAAGACCATTCCTCCCGGCTGGATCCACAGGCAGAGGTCAAGGAAACCGCGATTTCACGGGCGATTCTCCGATTGGATGGATTCATTGCGGCGGTGGCTGATTATGAGGGGGGTGTACTCATTACGCCACCGATGCGTTTTGAGGGAAAGCGGCTCGAATTGAACCTGGACACGGGAGCCGGTGGTTCCGCTGTGGTTGAGTTGCTGGATGAGGAGGGGAGACCTATCTCCGGGTATGGCTTCCACGTCGCCGATGAGTGCAACGGGAATAGCATACGCATGCCAGTAACATGGAGAGGCAATGGAGATGTGTCTGCTCTTTCAGGCAAGCCTGTCCGCCTACACATCCGCATGCGCAGCGCAAGACTCTTCGCCTTTCAGTTCGTATCCTGATCCATCCTCTGCTTGAGAGAGTAAAACGTAGCCAGGCAACCCACTTGCCGCGAATCCGGCGTGTTACTTGCCCAAAGGTCGATGAGAATAGCTGTGAAGGGCGGCGTGTGGTGGTCGAAAAGTGAAATACCAGTCACAGCAATATCTCCTTTTGGTTCCGGGGTCAATCTCCTCTTGTTTCAGTTTTTTGCATGTTTCCTGGTGGAGCGTTGGGGGAGCGTCATTTGATTCGGTCTACTCGGTCACGATCCTGGGAAGTGACCGAGCGCACCGAGGATACCCCTAGTCGGAAATTGTTTGGTCAGTCTGAGTGGAAGGGAGAAAATCATATTGACAGGATTTCATTTTGGGGAGCTGGATGATTATGTGGGAGTGTTGAATGAATGGAGGAAGGCCAACTCCATCGTTCATGGACCAAACTGGCCGATCCTGGCCGACTATATGTGGCTCGGATTAGGGCGGTAAATGAGAGCCGGTGAAGATCGCCTGACAGACTCATGGGTGAAGGCCTTTGAGGACTCGTGTTTCGGTCTCGGAAAACCCACTTCCTTCCCGGAAGCGAACGACAATGGACGAGCCAGTGTGTACTTCGCGGATTACGCCCCCGGGTACCAGGTCTATTTCACAACGTGGCTGAAGAGGGAACTTCCTTCGACGAGTAGATCACGAGGCGATCCAATTGCCCGCTGGAATGAGGGTCCTCCAGACATCTTTTACACACCGCGCTTGAAACCCTCTTCAGCACTTTCTACGCATTACCGAAAGGCTCCAAGGAACAACAGCAGATCTGTTGCGTCACACTTGCGGCTCCTATTGAAATCCCCCGTTAGTGTTTCTCCCAACGGAACCGCTTTCCCCCACTGCTTGGAAAGAAAGAAGAGATCCAGATCGGTCAGTTCAGAATCTCGAACCAAGTCGAACTCGTTCGGATCGATAGTTGGTGTGGGTGTAGGAGAGGGGAATTCCGTCGGTGCCGGTGTGGGTGACAACGCTTTTGCGGGGTAGATCCATATTTAGGAGTTGTTATCCATTTCGGGATCGCTGTCTCCGGGAACGATGACCTCACCCCGAATCTGATGGTTTCCCTCCTAGGTGACCTCGAACGTAGCTGGGAGGATCGCTATTTCAAAAGGCTCCAGTTCGTATTCATTGCTCGCGAGGAGAATCTCGGATTTCGCGGGGCTATCGAGATACAACCAAAGGGAGAGCGCAGTGTTCATCCCACCGTTGCGTACCGAAAGATCGATTGAATGCAGCTCGCCAAGGACTAAAGCATCGATCCCGGGATGCGAAGGATTGCTGCCGGGGCCGCGGAGCCGTAACGATTCTTCCGATAGAGCGAAGTCGAACTGCCCGCTTGTGGCCACACGAACTTGAACCGTGGCGGTACCTTCCGCTCTGTTCGAGTCGGTGGCATGAAAAACCAGGTCGTGCACACCAGGGCTGAGAACCACTCCATCTATGGCATTACCGGTTCCAACGATGCCATCTAGAGAGGATGTCCACCAACCCGGCAAGTTTGCCCGGTCATCCAAGTCGTACGCCGAACCATAGAACGACCACCCGTGCCCGATCCTTGCCTGGTCTCCTTCTCGGGGAGACAGGATGCGAACCGAAGGGTGTCGGTTTTCGATTTGGAGGTTGTCGATCCGAGACTCGGAGGTTTGGAGCCCATCGGTGGTGATAAGACGGAAGGAGATGTTGTTCCCCGCGCGGAGAAACTCGGTGGTGAAACCGACTGAGGCCCCGTCAATGAAGGCAGCCACCCCTTGCCATGTTGCTCCACCATCTTCGCTGGCAAGCAAGTGATGGGTCATAGGGGGGGCGGTTCCCTCATAGACGAGCGGGCTTGCGGTGGTACTCGCATCCCAGGAGATGATAACCTCTTCTCCTAGGATCGTTCCGGAGGATGGTTGAATGATGTTGTTCTGGACGGTTCCGCCCGGCAAGTATTGGAGGACCTTCTCGCCTGTTTCCACACTCACGATTTCATACCGATCCACCCGTGAATTGACTATCAAGAATGTCGCCCACCAAAGGTCATATCGATCCTCTGTGACACCGGCATTCGGGATAAGCTGAAATGCTTGGTAATCCAGCCGGTTTCCAATATCGTCAAAGCCTCGGAACTCATACTGGCCTTGTGTTTGCTTGGGTGGATCGGCAACCTCGTAGTAGTCCTGATTGCCGCGATCGATCGGGGCCGCATAGATCGTCCCCGGAACGAATCGGTAATAGGAATCCTCGGTTGCATCGCCAATCCTCTCGACCATCGCCCTGACAAACAGGGTTCGCATCCCAATTGGGAGCTCACCCTTGTTCTCCCCCTTCTCTGTCTTTGTTACCTGAAGGCGGCCCTGGAAGTTCGAACGGAACTGGTTGAGAGTGGAGGTGATCGGCCACACCGGGATGTCTTGCGCTCCCATCACATCGATCCAGCCTTGGTCGCTGTACCAGGAATGACCGTAGGCCGGCATATGCCGAATCCGACCCGCATCACCCGAGAAACCAGGCACATACCCATCCTCGGTTTTGAACAGTGTCACCCCCCGTACACCCACGCCATCAGGCGGGGACTGGTCGTATTGCTCTTTGCTCGTATAGAGACCGATGGCATGTCCCATCTCGTGGATGGCCGCGGTAGGTTTCAGCGAGTCGACCAATAGAATCCCTCTGTCGATGGCGGTGTTGGCACCATCGATTCCGTCCCCCAGTCCACCGGTGGGAACGAGCCCAACTACGAAATCGATTTTAATGTCCGGTCTATCTCCTATCCAAGAAGCAACATTCATAAAGGCGCGTGCCGAACCCAGGAGGCTTGCGAGACCATTGATGAGTGAGTAGGAACCGATCCATGCAAAGTTGGAGATGACCCCTGTGTATGTGACCGGTGCAGCTGGAATGAATCGAATTTCGTTTTCCGATATTGGAAACATTGCCGGCATAAGATTGGAAAGATCCTGGATGAGGCCGGTAGCGGGGGGGCCGGAGTTCCGGTGAATCCGTACAGATACAGCCGGACCGGTTGCACGATGATATTCAGATCTCTTGCTGGAGCGGGCAGCACGGGAAACGAAGAGATTTCCCAGAGAGAGAAAGGAGAGCTCTTCCTCGAAGATCCTTTGGCGCCGCCTATATCGGCCATGATTCGTATCGACTCAATGGCATCTTCCTGGGGAGGGACGATGAAATTGACCGTGGATTGAGCGCGGACAATGTCCGATTTTCCGCCGTAGTCGGCCAAATCACGATGCAAGACAGACAAAGGCCTGGTCGAATCAATCCGCTGGCCATCAATCTCCAGATAGATCTCCACTCCGGTAAGGTCGGGTTCGGAACAAACAATGTCCGCACAAAGAAGGGACTCGCGTCCCGCCACAAGCGGCGTGAATCGATCCTTATGGGAAATGGTGTTCTGTCCAAAGACTACACCAGCGGCCCAAACGGATGGTGGAACCTCTTTGTCTCTACGTGGCCCCGGTGCTTTCGTTGTATGAGGAGCGAGTTGGACTAGGGGACCGAGCTCTTGGCCTTGGAAACCCATGATGACCTGTGCACCGCGGTCGTTCAAGAACAAGCGATCCGGATTGTGATCCCAGTAAACCAACGTAGGACCGTTCTCATCCCCATAATAATTCGACCCGATTACGATTTGTGCATTCGGCTTCTGGCCGTAGAGGGAAATCATGATTGCCGACCGCCCCATGAAAGAATTGCTTTCGATGATGGGAGCCGGTTCCGAATTGGCCAACCAAGACTGTCCATCGAAATAGAGGTAACCAAGAACGATGTTGTTGCGGAGAATCGGGGCGGTTCTTTCCTCAAACCAAACCGTACTGGCGAATTCACAATCCTGGAACGAGCATTCACAAGCCCCAATCCCGGTAATTCGCGTCGATCCCCGGAAAAAACAGTCTCGAAAACTCGCCTCGCCGCTATCCTTGTAGAGGTTCACAGCCGGCCCGGAGGAAAACACGCAATGCCGGAACTGGAGGTCATCGCCGGTGCGAATGTAAATGTTCTCGTTTGGGAGCACACATCGTTCGAACAAGACCTCGGAGGCGGCGAGGAGATCCCAGAAATTCAAGGTCACCGTCGAATTGAGGACATGGACAGTTCCGGTTGCCAACTCCATCGATAGGTTAAGGTTGTGGATGCCAGATAGAGTTGCATCCGCGGCGGCAACGTTGACTTTCGAGGCCCCAACGATCGTGGACCCGGCGCCCTGCAGAATGTAATAGGCGTCGGGAGGCGCGCTCAGATGAACCGTTTTTGTGAAGGTAACTCGGACGGGAGTTCCCAGGTCGAGGACCGCTTCATCGAGTGCAATCGAACCAGTCACCCGAATGGTGCCGCCACTGTAGGAAAGACCTCCAAGGTTGAGGGTGATTCCCTCCGGCACAACAACATACCCACACCCGATTGGATCGCCCGAGTCCGACTCGATGGTTTCGTCGAAAAGGAGCGTTCCGTCGATGAAGTTCTCATGGACCGTAGCGCTCCGTTGGATAACGGTCTGCTCGTCGCCATTTTCTAGTCTTGTGATAATCTTGAATGTGTGAACCCCGGCTGTCAGGTCCTCAACCAATTTCTCCCCGGAAAAGTTGATTCTCGAATCCCGGGGAACCGAGGACTGGGTGACAATCTGAGTGCTCCCCCCAGCCTTCTCGATTTCCAGCCGGACTTGGATGTATTGAGAGGCATCTGAAGGAATACCACAGTTGTCAACCACGATCTCATAGGTGACGTGGAGCTTGTCGAGTCCCGTGTAAGGTACCTCCAGCGTTGTCGCCTCCGCAAAGGGAAAAACCGGACTGAATAGGACCAGGGCGAAAAAAAGGGCAGCAGAATGCTTCATGGAATGAACCCTTGGGGTTATTTGGACAGTTTTCGGCCTTGTATAAGGAAGAAAACTACGCCATATGAATCCCGCTTAATGCGGGTTGATCCGCGTTCTCAGCATCGAGGTTACGCGTTCTTCCTTTCCGATCAAGACGGAGCTCCTAAAATCCACTTGACTCTCTCACCGTTTCGCATGAGTCTTTCCCCCAGCCGGTAAAACGGAAGCGGGCAATGCCGGAGCACAAATGGTTGTTGAAATTACAAGAGCCGGTGGGGCAAGCCGCCACCCTACCGGTACAACTGTGTGTGCCCCGGATCGACATCCGAGGGGGTTTCGGTGGGGGTCGGGGTGGGGAGTTCATTGAGTTGAAATTCGTAGGCCCCCATGTCGTAAGTATCGGTCACTTCGCGCCCGATGCCAGCGATGTCGACGGGACGGGGATTGCCATTCAGATCATCCGGAGGGCCGGAGGTCCCTGCGGTGTCGATACATGGTGATTCGGGGAGGAGACGGTAATCGCCAGCTGCGGGATCACGGAACAGGGGGTCATCACTAATGTTGCCTTCCCCGGGGTAACCGCCTTGGATGCAACTGTAGGAGATGTCGGGGTCACCTGTGGAATCAAAATGTGGAACGCACATCGATGAACTCCCCCACAAGATCGAATTGACGAAAGGGGGTGGATCATTCCGCCATGAAATTGCCCTTTCATAGCCAATAATCGTGCAATTCTCAGCAAGAAAGGATTTATTTCCACTGACATAGATCTGTCCACCATAACCAAAGTTGGCGTGATTCCCCAAGAAAAAAGAATTTTTTATAAGAACATCCCCACCATTGGTATAAAGGCCGCCACCTTCTGCATCATTTTCCATACCACTTTCTGAGGTATTTCCAATAACCCGGCAGTTGTCCATAACCAAAGATGCACCTGCGAACAGGATTCCACCCCCATATGAACCTTCAGATGTCGCTGCATTTCCTGATATTTCACAGTTCTGGAGCAATACATTGGAGGATTCTCTTATGTAAAATCCACCTCCAACACCAGCTGAGTTGCCTGTAATTGTACAGTTGATGAATTCTGGACTAGCATCAGTAACGGCAATTCCACCTCCGACTGTTGCTGAGGAATTACCCGATATCCTGCAATTCATGAAAAGTGGAGCAGCCTTGTGGAATACACTAACTCCAGCTCCATTTGATCCCGTAATAACTACATTTTCTATTCTACAATTTCCTCCACACATAAATGCAGGGGCTTCCATTCCATTTGGAGATACTATCGTTTCTTTGCTCAATTCAATATATCGATTGCCTTCATCTGGTTCATAAAAATAATTTACTTCCATACCTTCCATACTTCCAACGACTGTGATTGGAATGTCAATTCTGATGGATTCAATATATGTCCCATATCTAATAAACACAATATCTCCGGAATCAGCTGATGTTACAGATTCACTGATTGTCTTATAGGCTGTAGCCCAAGATTGCCCATCTTGCCCATTCCCATCAGGAGAAACATACCAAGTACGTCCTTGTACTTTTGCAGTATTCTCAATAAAAAGTAATACAAACATGATCTTAGCATAAATATGAAGATGACGATAAGATGAAAAATAATTCCACATTGATTTTCTCCTTTTTCATTCCGCTCCATACTATTAATTCTTTTCCATTTACTATCACTGGATACGTTTTCCATATACCTTAATGTTGTCAATGATAACCTGATTATCTGCCGAATCAAGTTGGGATCTTATCCAAAGCCCAAATTGTTCATTGTCATCTGTCCCATCCCATGCTGAAAAATCAAGACGAAGTGTTTTCCCAGATCCACCGTAGTCTGACATAAGGACAGAACGGGGAATCATCTTGGCAACAGTCCATTTACTTATCC
>CAZORO010000027.1:16475-22123 GCA_964581845.1 uncultured bacterium | reverse complement strand
GGAGATGTTGGATGGGCCTACAGCGGTTATCTTCGCCGCGTTTCTGGCCGCCCTCGCATCTCTGGCGTTCCTCTCCGAGGGGCGTTCGCTGGTGTTGCGTCAATTCGCCACCGCCTTGGCCATCCTGTTGATTATCCTGGTGGTGGTGAATGAGGTCCGTTCGTTTCAAGGGACACCCTTCCTCAAACTGCGTTGGGTCAAAGGGAAACTCGAACCCACTCCTCTCTATGAGAAATGGAATGCCTTCTCGCGCGTGCAGGTTGTGGGAGATGAAAAGGTGGAGAGTAAACCCAAGGGGTGGGGGATCAGCCCAACCTATATCCCCACCACCAATGTCCGCCAACTCGAGTTGTGGATCGATGCGGGTGCCCAGTCCACCATGACCTCCTGGGGAGGTGACTACAACCGGCTCGATTACCTCAAGTACGATGTGGTCAACTTCCCCTACCTCATCCGTCAACCGAAACAGGTCTTGGTGGTGGGGGTGGGTGGAGGGAAAGATATCCTCTCCGCCCTGGCTTTCGGGGCGGAATCCGTTGTGGGAATCGAAATCAACGCGAACATTCTCGAAGCGGTGAACAACCGTTACGCCGACTTCACTGGGCATCTCGATCAGGACAAGCGGGTCCGCTTTGTTCATGATGAAGCCCGCAGTTACATCAGCCGTCACACGGAAATCTACGACCTCATCCAGCTTTCCATGGTGAGTACTTGGGCCGCCACCAGCGCCGGCGCCTTTATGCTGGCGGAGAATTCGTTGTACACCCTCGAGGCCTGCAAATCGATGCTCGAGAGAATCAACCCGGAGGGAATCCTAACTTTCTCGCGCTGGCGTGTAAAAGATGCCGAATGGGAGCTTTACCGGTTGACCTCGCTCGCGGTTGCGGCGCTTAAAGAGTTGGGTGTGAAAAAACCGCGCCAACATCTGGCCATGGTGAGTTGTTTCAATCAGGGCAATGCTGCTGGCATCGGTTGTCTTATGGTCAGCCGATCTCCCTTCAAGGAGACTGAGATTGACCGCCTTGAAAGGTTAGCCGCCTCCATGCGCTTTGCGGTGGATTTTTCGCCACGCACCGCGGCCACATCCACCTTTGAGAACATTGCCGAGGGACGTCCCTTCGAGGAGTTCACCGAGAATATCCCCGCCAATCTCTCTCCACCCACCGATGACTCCCCCTTCTTCTTCAATATGTTGCGGTTCAGTTCGATATTCGACAGTACTTACTGGTCTCAAGGACCCTCCCCTTTCAACATGAAGGCCATCTTCACCCTGGGTACCCTGCTGATCACAATCCTCATCCTGACCGTTGGTTTCATTGTGCTCCCACTCCTGATCCGTGCTGACAGGGTGAGTTTCAAGACCTGTGTTCCACTTTTCCTCTTTTTCGGATCGATTGGATTCGGATTCATGCTAGTGGAGATCTCGCAGGTTCAACGTCTGGGTGTATTTCTGGGGCATCCCACCTATAGCTTGACAGTTGTGCTATTTCCCTTGCTTCTAATGGGTGGTTTGGGAAGCCTGGTGACTCAACGGATCAGCAATCCAGGTTTTACCGGGGTGATCCTATTGGTGATTTTGCTTGTGGTTCTCAGCGCCTTTGGCTACTACACGCCTGAGCTTATTTCCACTTACCGTGCGCATCCGGAGGGAATGCGTCTTCTTCTAACGGTGTTGGTTCTCAGTGGAATTGGGTTGTTGATGGGAACCGCGTTTCCGCTGGGGATGAAGGTGGCCCTTTCACGTGCCTCCTCGTTGACCCCCTGGTTGTGGGGAGTGAATGGAGCGACTTCAGTGCTGGCCTCGGTTTTGGCGATGTTGATCGCTCTGGTGTGGGGGATATCGGTGGCCTTCTGGTGTGGTGTGGGTTGTTACACAGTTGCTTTAGGGACTTTCATCTGGGCCTGTCTGCGGGAGGGATACTCGATCGTACCCATGCCCGAGAAGTCAGAACCGGTGACGATCGAGGTGGAGGCGGAGCCGGTGGAGTAACAATCTACTCCCGGCTCAAACGAATCGCCTCGCAAATGGTCATATCACCCATGCTTCTGCCTTTCCGGGCTTTGAGAATTTCCTCGGTTACATGGGACAGATCGACCTGCGATTTGTGAGGAGCTGGGTTCAGGACAGCAACAGGGATACCTCTGCGGGTAATTGTGATACTTTCGCCTTCTTGAACCCGATCAAGTAACTTGGGCAGTTGCGCTTTGGCCTCATGAGATCCCACTGTACTCATAGACTCAACTCCCTTTGCTCTACCGGCGCTTCTATTGAATATATTCGTTTTTTTTCATTCGAAAGAATACTTCATCTAGTCCCGTCTGTATTAATCACCGCCTCCTCGAGGTCCACTCATTGATAACCGCCATTGCGATGACCACCAGTCCCATCAGGATGGTCTGCCCTTGCTGTGGGAAACCGGTTAAATCGAGCCCATAACGAAGGGTTCCCACTACAAGCAATCCGAGTCCTGTACCCAGCACCGACCCGCTTCCCCCCGTGATGCGTGTACCCCCAACCACGACCGCCGCAATGGTCTCCATCTCCAAGGTTCCGGCGTGTTCGGGGTTAGCGGTGGCGAAACGCGCCACATAGATGGGCGCCGCAATCCCGCACATCACCCCCGAGAAAGTATAGAACGCCATCTTGAGCATCCGGGTTGGAACCGCCGAAAACTCCGCTGCGGTTTCATTGGCTCCGATGGCGATTGCATATCGTCCGATCCAACTTTTCTTGAAAATGATATGCCCGATGACGATCACGATGATCAGGAGAAAGAAGGTGTAGGGAACATATGCCAGCGAGCTCTCCGAGATGAGGAGGAATTCCGGTGGGAATTTTCTAACCGGATCGGCGGATGAAATCCCCAACGCGAGTCCCCGGTAGAGCGCGCGTGTCGCCAGAGTCACCACCAATGGCGCTATGCCGAGGAAGCTTCCCAGCCATCCATTCACCGCGCCAGCCAGAGTACCGGTAAGGACCGCCAAGGCTATGGCGGACCAGATCCCAATCTCCAAATCCCTCCAAGCGGTCCCCATAACAATCGCCGAAAGAACCAGCATCGAGCCGACTGAGATATCGATCCCCGCGGTGCATATGATGAAGGTCATCGGAACCGCGATCAAACCGATTTCAACCAAGTGGCGGCAACGGTCCGAGAGATTCCAGGGATCGAGGAAACCTTCGGTATAAAAAGAGAAAAAAACGAACAGCATGATTAGCAGGGCCAGCAAACCCCACTCATGCGGACTGAGGATCCGGGAGACCTTCATCGACCGGTCCCCCTTGCACGGCGGATCACCCAACTGTCGATCAAGACCGTGATCAGGATAAAGGCTCCGATGAAGACCGGTTGCCAATAGGTACTGATTTTGAGCAGGGTCAGGCCGTTGTTGAGAACCCCAATCAGGCAAGCCCCCAGGAAAGTCCCAACTGCTGTCCCACTGCCCCCATTAATGTTGCATCCTCCGATCACCGCCGCCGCGATGGCCTGAAGCTCCAGCCCCTCCCCAGCGCTTGACTGCAGCTTGCCGTAATAGGCACCCCACATCACCGAGGCCAAACCCACCATGGCCCCGCTTAAAGCGAAACTGAGGATCAACAAACGCGATGTGGGCAGTCCAATCTGGGCGGCGGCGGTTCTTGAGTTGCCAGCCGCCAGGATCTGACGTCCAACGGTGCTTCTCTGCAATAACGCCCAAGCAACCACAAGGATGCCCATCGCGAACCACACCACCCGTGGAACTCCAAGAAGAAATCCATCTCCCAGAGCACGGTAGGATTCAGGCAGGTTCGTAACCTCATAACCCCCAGTAAGTTGACGCATCAGTCCACGGTAAATGGTCAATCCCGCCAAGGTGACAATGATCGGATGGACATGGCCAAGCAGACTGACCCCCATATTCAAGGAACCGAGGATTCCCCCAAACACAACAGCTAACAGGAGGCAAGCTAATGTGGGTAATCCGTTGACTGCCGCGAGACCAGCGCTGGCTCCTACAAGGCCAAGCATGGAGCCAACAGATATGTCGATGCCTCCCCCCCCAATCACGAATGTCGCACCCAAGGCCGCCACGGTCAGAATCGAGACTGAGCTGAGGACATCGGCCATATTCGAGAAGGTCAGAAACTCATCCCATTTCAGGAATGCCAGGATTCCCATCACCAGAAACAGAGCAAGCCCGATCCCGGCCTCACGGAAAAGCGAGAGATCCAATCTACCATGCTTTACCCCTTTGGCTTTGGTCTTGTCCGGATGAGCGCCTTCTGTGCTAGGAAAGGCCGCGGCGGCGACTTTCTCCGCGGAATCCTTGCGCGGGTCAAACTCTCCCACCAACCTACCCTCTGACATGACCGCCACACGGTCACTCATGGCCATGACTTCCGGCAGGTCGGAAGAGATCAGAAGCACTCCCTTACCCGCTCCAGCCAGATCCGCCACTAGCCTGTGGATCTCCGCCTTGGCGCCGACATCGACCCCGCGAGTCGGCTCATCCAGAAGAAGGACCTCGGGTGAGGTTTCCAGCCAGCGTCCCAAGACGACTTTCTGCTGGTTGCCACCAGAGAGGGTTTCAATCGAAACCTCAGGCCCATCCGTTTTGACCTGGGTTTGTTGGATGATTCGCTGGGTGGCCTCGGTCTCTTGCTTGCCCGAGACCAATGTGAATCTGCATAAACGGCGCAAGATCGCCATAACCCCATTCTCACGGACAGAAAGGTCACGGAAAACGCCTTGATTGAGACGGTCCTCGGGCAGATAGGCGATCCCATTGTGAACCGCATTCTGGGGGGAATGGCCATCCATTTCCTTGCCATTCAAGAGAATCTTCCCACCGGTGGACGGGCGGATCCCGAAGACAGCTTGGGCGAACTCGCTTCTACCCGCACCTACTAAACCATAGAGTCCCACTGTCTCGCCACGGCGCAATGTGAGACTGATATCCTTGAAAACTCCCCCGGCATCCGAGAGATTCTCAGCTTGGAGAACTGTCTTTCCCGGGGAGGATTGACGCTCTGGGAAGAACTGCGAAACGGTTCTCCCAACCATGCCTCTTACCATTTCATCCATATCGATCTCATCGATCGGTTTGGTCCAGACATGGGTTCCATCCCGCAGAACCGTGACACGGTCGCAGAGGTTGAGGACCTCCTCCAAGCGGTGGCTGACATAGACAATCGCCATCCCCATGTCCCTAAGCCGCTTGACTTGCTCGAAGAGGATTTGGCATTCACGGTGAGTTAGAGAGGCGGTAGGTTCATCGAGGAAGAGGAGAGTGGCTTTTTGCTGGATGGCTGAGGCGATCTGAGCCAGGACTCGTTGTGCCACCGAGAGATTGCGGGCACGTCCCTTGACTGGGAGTGATTCTCCCAAAAGGGCTAGGGCCTCCGAGGCGGTCTGATAGGTTTTGTGCCAGTTGACCCAACCAGGGAAGACCTCGGGAAGTCCAGGACCGAGGAGCATGTTCTCGGCCAGGGATAGGTCTGCGAAGAGCTCAGCCTCCTGGTGCACCACCGCGATGCCGGCTTCGGTCGCCTGACGTGGGTTGGAAAAAACTTGAGGCTGAGAGCCAAGTAGTAGAGAACCGGAATCTGGTTTGTGTACACCTGTCGAGATATTGATGAAAGTGCTTTTTCCGGCACCATTTTCGCC
>CAZORO010000027.1:10566-16465 GCA_964581845.1 uncultured bacterium | reverse complement strand
CCGGTTTACCGTAAGATCAATGCCAGAGAGGGCCTGGACACCCCCAAAGGCCTTGGATATTCCACGAGCTTCAAACCAAGGTTGTCCAGTCGACATAAGCATAACAACCTACCACAAACGTAAAGTGGACTAAAGAAGTTTATCGTCCTTGACCCTGTTTGGAGTTGTTTCTACAGTCAATCACCGGAGCGGGTCAAGCACTATTCTCATTCTGAATTCGCTTTTAAGGAGGATCGATGATGAAAGGTGTCATTTTGGCTGGTGGTCTCGGAACCCGTCTACGGCCACTCACCAAGATTACCAACAAGCACCTGTTGCCCGTGTTTGACCGGCCCATGATCTACTACCCGATCCAGGCGATGATCAATGCGGGGATCAAGGACATCCTGATTGTCTGTGGGGGTAACCATGCGGGCGAGTTCCTGCGTTTGTTAGGGAATGGAAAGGAATTTGGCCTCAAGCACTTGAATTACACCTACCAGGAGGGGGAAGGGGGAATCGCTGATGCTCTCTCCCTGGCTCAGTACTTTGTGGATAAAGAGAAAGTGGCGGTGATGCTGGGGGACAACATCATCGAAAAGAGCTTCCGTCATGCAAAGGAGGCTTTTGATGCCCAGGAAAAGGGAGCCAAGATCCTACTTAAAGAAGTTGCCGATCCCAAACCCTATGGGGTCGCCGAGGTTGCCGACGGGAAGGTCCTAAACATCGAGGAGAAACCGGCTCAGCCCAAGTCTAATCTGGCGGTGATCGGGATCTATTTCTATGACAACGATGTATTTGAGATTGTCAAAGGTCTCAAACCCTCTGGCAGAGGGGAACTCGAAATCACCGATGTCAATAATGCTTACATACAGCGGGGCCAGATGAGTTATTCCTTATTGGATGGCTGGTGGGGGGATGCGGGAGAATCCTTCGAGTCGCTCCTTGAGGTCAGTAACCTGGTCCACAAAACCGGCGCCAACAGAATGGAGTAACAGACATAACGGAGTGGCGAATTCATTCGCCTTTCAACTCGAATCTGTTGAATATTTTGTACGCGTACCACAAGGCGAATGAATTCGCCACTCCGTGGGTGGAAGGTGTCATCATGAAAATTCTTGTGACCGGTTCCAAGGGCAAACTTGGGCAGCGTCTCTACCGTGTCCTTTCGAGACAGCATGAAGTCCTTGGGGTAGATTTGGGAGAACTGGACATCTGTTCGCTCTCCGCCTTGACCCAATGTGTACGGGAATTTCACCCTGGGGTGATCGTCAATGCAGCGGCCTATACCGCGGTGGACCGCTGCGAGGATGAGATCGATCTGGCCTACCGGATTAATGCGGTGGGAGTCCGCAACCTGGGAATCGCAGCGGAAATGATGCAGGCCAAACTGGTTCATTTCTCGACTGATTTTGTGTTTGATGGAGAACGATCGGGTCCTCCTTACCGTGAGTACGACACACCCAATCCCAGATCCGTCTATGGAAAAACCAAACTGGCAAGCGAGGTGGAGGCCTTCCGTACGACTCCCAATGTAGCCGTTCTACGGCTTTCCTGGCTGTATGGTGAGGGAGGTTGGAATTTCACCGATTGGGTGATCAATGAACTCAGGGAAGGGCGTCAGGTCAGGATCGTCACTGACCAGATTGGCTGTCCAACCTGGGTGGGAGATGTGGTCACTCAAGTGGAGAGACTACTGCGCGAGGACGGACGCGGGCTCTATCACTGCTCTGGACAAGGTTCTTGCAGCCGTCATGAGTGGGCTTGCCAGGCAGCACTCCAAGCCGGGCTCGATCCTGCCCATGTGGTCCCTGTCACCTCCACCGAATTCAAACAAAAAGCACCACGGCCCCCCTTCTCTGTATTGGACAATTTCTGCCTAAGGGCTCAAGGAATCGAGACCATGCGTCCTTGGCAAGAGGCGCTGAGGGATCATATCGAAAAGTTCTAGTACTCTGTTGGATTGGTGAAGCAACATACGACCTCACCTCCCCACCCCCCTCTCCCGCAAGGAGAAGGGGGAGTCTCCCCCCCTCGCCCACGGGGAGAGGGGGGTGGGGGGGTGAGGTCATATGGATTTTAACTTCATTTCATTTGTCCTCTTCTTGCCCTCGCCCTCGAGGGGTTGCAACAGGTATGAAAAACAGGACTCCCGCGTGACAAACTGGTAACATGCGTTTGTTAGGTTTCCTCCTGAAAGACACGGAGAGTTGTGTCAGATGTTGATTTGTGTGGAGGAGGAGTATCGAGATGAACCGATTCATCATTATCACAGTCGTGGTGGTGTTGTCCGGTCTGTTCATATGGCCGTGTATAGCCGGGGAGAAGCAGCCCCAAGCCCTCAAACTCGAACAGGGAATCTTCGCGGAGGAGACCGAGGGAGATCTCGATAAGGCGCTTTCGATCTATGAGGCGATTGTCAAGGAAGCCAGTGCGAACCGCCCCATCGCCGCTGAAGCCCTTTACCGTCTGGGGGTGTGCTGCTTGAAGCAGAGCCAGGCCAAGCAGGCGCAGGCCAAGGAGTGCCTGGAGAATCTAATCAAGAACTACTCCGATGTCGGTGACTTTGCGGAGAAGGGACGCAAGGCCCTGGGGACCTCCATTACCGCTGAAAGTGAAGACCAGCCAGCCATACCTGGTCAGATCGACAAGGCCCAATGGGAGGCTGACCTCCTGGCGGTCCAGGATCACAACACGATGGCCTTCGATTTGGGCAAATGCCTGGTCGAGATCGATCCCGCAACCGGTTATGCGATTGCCGAGTCGGTCTGGAGCCGTCTCTCCAAAGATGAGGTGAAGAATGGTGTCTTAAAAGCCTTCGAGTTTTCAAGGCACCCTCGCGTGCTGGATGTCCTCCACCTGGGAGCAACCGATCCCTCCATGGAAGTGCGGAACTATGCTTACTCGTATTTGCGCAATTACTCCTACAAGGATTTCGCGGAGGACTCCAAGGCCTACGAAGAATGGCATAAGGAATTTACCGGGCATCCCATTGAGGAGGTGCTCAAGGTCAACTCCGAGCGTTTCGTCGCTGACCTCAAGGATGCGGAAGGACCCCAACGGGAGATCCTGGCGCGTTTCATGAGAGAGCTGGATTTTGGAGGTAGCGGTAATAAGGACAGTTACCCCAACAAACGGCAGTACCTGATTGATACCGGTATTCTCCGCATCCTGGATGGTTGGATCCGGGCCCCCAAAGCGAGTGACGATGTGATCGATGGTGTCTTCAGTGCCTACCATTCCCTCAAGCCGGATGAATCCTTTGTACGTGAGAAGATCTTCCCGCTGATGGATTCGGACAATGAGAGTTTGAAGTCAGCTGTCATGCGGTATCTCGGCGAGGCCAAGGCGGAATGGGCGGTGCTTCCACTGATCAAGCGGCTCAGCGAAACCAAGGACCGGAGCAGTCTGTGGAACATCGCCACCTCCCTGGGTGAGCTGGGTGATCCGAGGGCCATTCCGGCCATGATCACGATGATTGAGGCCGACAACACCTATGACACTGTCTATGGCGTCGGCTATTTCGGCCTGGGGAAACTCACCGGAGTGCGCTATGACGAATCCCATGATGGCAAGTGGTGGCGCGAGTGGTGGAACAAGAACAAGGATCAATTACCCGAGACAGCACGTAAGGCGGAAGAGGATCCGATGTTGATACCCGTGTCCACCAAAGCTGGCGCCTTTTCAACAGCAACCTCTACTCCCGAACAAGCCCTTGTTGTTCCTCCGGATCAATGGGGCCTCGCTGGCAACAATCCCGCAGAATATGAAAAAGGGGCAGAGGAGAATGGGTGTTACCTCCGTTCCATGAATCCCGGAGCTCAGCAGTTTGGAACCCTCACCCGTTCGATGTCCGCTGATCCCTACCGTGGGAAGCGGCTTCGTCTCACCGCTATGATCAAGGGCGAGGGTCTCCAGGCCGGTTCGGGGATGTGGCTACGGGTGGATGATCCCAACTGTAAGGTGGTGGCCTTTGACAACATGAGCGACCGCCTGTTGATGGGGGATGTGCCTGAGAAGACCTGCGAGGTGGTGCTC
This sequence comes from uncultured bacterium, assembly GCA_964581845.1. GTDB lineage: Bacteria > Hinthialibacterota > Hinthialibacteria > OLB16 > OLB16 > OLB16. The sequence goes on along the minus strand of CAZORO010000027.1, from coordinate 12,448 downwards.
GATGTCCCCCAGGAAGGGGCCAGCATCCATTATGGTGTCTTCCTCGCCGAGAAGGGTTGTGTGCATGTCCGCGATATGAAACTCGAAACGGTCGGCACCGATGTTCCGGTGACAGGGAAGAAACCTTGAGGTTATCCCGGCGGCGGCGAAAGCGTGGAATTCCGGCCCCACCCTCACCGCCCTGGAGAGGGTGGGTAGCTGTTTTTCTGCTCCTGGTGGTCATCATCGCCCTTCCAGCGATGGGTGTTCTCTACTTCATGACCCATGCCATGGAGAATGAACGCCTGGTGGTACGTCAAAAACTCTCCGAGGTCTACCAAGGTGACCTTGAGTTGATACGCCAACACCTCCAGGAGTACTGGAATGCGAAACAAACAGAGCTCGACTCACTATCCACAGACCAACCCCCCGCTGTGCTGTTCCGGGAAATCATCACCAGGAACCTGTGTGATACCGCATTGATTGACAACGCCACGGGCGAGGTGGTCTACCCGATGGCCGCCACCAGGAGGGCGGATGAGGTAGCGCTCACCCTCAGGAATCAGGCTGCCCAACTGCTCAAATCGGGGAGCGAAGAAGAGGCAATCGGTATCCTCACCGGCAATCTGCAAGCACCCGTTTTCCGTCAATCAGCCGATTCGAATGGAAGGTTGATTTGTGCCGATGCGCTCCTACTGGCGTTGCGTGTCATCGATAAATCGGACCCGCCATTCGGAATCACTCTGGATCAATTGAAGCAGCTCTTGAATGACTATTCACTCCCTTATTTCCCCTCTCGCCAGAGACTGTTTCTGATGAGTGAGGTGTTGAAACTTGGGGCTGGTGATGAGTTCCCAACCTATCAGGCGGAGCTGCTCGCGCAGGGGTATATCGAGTCGGCGACAGAGTCCGGCTTGTGGCCGTTGGAGAGGAGTGAGGAAGACCTCACCCCTAAATCCCCTCTCCCTCAGGGAGAGGGGACTTCTGGCTCCCCCTCTCCCCGCGGGAGAGGGGGGTGGGGGGTGAGGTTTCTCTTCAAGTCCGAAGGTATCCTCTCCGAGTCACATGCGGCCATCGCCGGACTGATCCAGAGCAAGCCCTACCAGGTCTCCCTGGAAAGCAAGGAAGACCTCCACAGCCAGCCGGAGCCATTCCTGTCCCTGGATGCTCCGGCTCCACTGGTGGGATACTGCCTGGCTCTCCGGCTGACCGGACCCGATCCCTTTGAGCAAGCTACCCACAGTCAGATCCTTGCCTACGCTTTAGCCGGAGGTGGTGTGATCCTTGTGACTCTGATCATCGCGGTTTGGATCGCTTACCTCCTGACCCATCAGATCAAACTCACCCGTGGCCCATGAATTGCGGACCCCTCTGGCTTCGGTAAGGCTCCTAGTGGATACATTGTTGGATGGAAAGGTGAGCGGCGAGAAAGCCACGCATGAGTACCTGGGAATGATCTCCAAGGAGAGCCGCCGTCTGAGCGGATTGATTGACAACTTCCTGACCTTCTCACGCATGGAGCGGAACAAGAATGCCTTTGAACTGGAAAACCTTGATCCACGGCAACTTGTCGATTCCGCTTTGGAAAGTCTCTCCGAGCGCTTCAACCGTCCCGGAGTCCATCTGTCTGTTCAGATGGAACCGGACCTGTCTCCAATCCTGGGCAACCGGGATGCACTGGTGACTCTGCTGGTGAATCTGCTGGATAATGCCTACAAGTACACGCGCGGGGAGAAGGAAATTGTCCTGCGTGTCAGTCAAGTAGATGAGGACCTGGTTTTTGAGGTGGCGGATAATGGGATTGGGATTCCACGCCGGGCACTGAAAAAAATCTTCAATCGTTTCTACCAAGTGGATCGCAGCCTTTCCCGCGAAGCGGGTGGAGGCGGTTTGGGTCTTTCGA
>CAZORO010000027.1:0-10556 GCA_964581845.1 uncultured bacterium | reverse complement strand
ATTGTGGACTTTATCGTGCGCGGTCACCAGGGCCACATTCGTGTTGAAAGCGAGGTGGGAAAAGGAAGCCGTTTTATCGTCTCCCTCCCAGCCTCGCCGATGGAGAAGATGAATGGCGGAGAAGATTCTAGTCGTTGAGGATGACCCCAGCCTATTGCGCGGAGTAATGGATAACCTCAAGTTCGCGGGCTACAGCGTGGTCTCGGCTGAGACTGGAGACAGCGCGATTGAAAAAGCTTTGTCGGAGAAGCCGGACCTGATGCTTCTCGACATCATGCTTCCCAAGGTGAATGGCTATGAGGTTTGCCGTTATCTTCGTGAGGAGGGGATGGAGTTTCCGATCCTCATGCTGACCGCCAAGGGGGAGGTTTCCGACAAGGTTTTGGGATTGCGCATCGGCGCGGATGATTACATCACCAAACCTTTCGATATCCGCGAACTCCTAGCACGTGTGGAGGCCTTCCTCCGGCGCCGGCGAGCCGCGCAATCTGAGGTGCGTCAGTTCGGCGAATTCGTATTGGATCAGGGTTCGCATTGCTTACGCCGGAATGGGGAGGAGATTGTCCTCACTCCCAAAGAGTATGGCCTGCTCGACTATCTCTTGCGCCATGCTGGACGTGCGGTGACACGCGAGGAGATCCTCGATGCGGTGTGGGGACGTGAGATCTTTGTGTCTGGACGCAGCGTGGACCGCTGCATCAACACGCTTAGAACCAAGATCGAACGGGATGCACGCAACCCGCGCTGGATACGAACCATCCGGGATTTGGGTTACCGTTTCGAGGAGGAGTAACCTTACCCCCCACCCCAACCCTCCCTCTTCATCATGCTTTCGCGCATGAGAGCAAGAGGGACGCGAGAAAAACGCTCCCTCCCCCCTTGTGGAGGAAGGTTGGGGTGGGGGGTTTCAAGGCACCGGTTGCCGGTTTGTACATAGAATAGAATGCGATTGGTTCTCAAATCCCTCCTTCCTCTCACACTTTCTCTCCTTTTTGGTTGCACCCGCCAACCTTCACCATCCCTTTGTCTCATTCAGGGCAACACCATGGGGACCACCTACACGGTACGGATCGCCAACTTCACTGGGAATGAGACACAGCGCGCGGATTTGGCGTGGGACATTGAGGAGGAGCTCCAACGCCTCAACCGGATCTTCTCGACTTATGACCCAACCAGTGAGGTCTCACGTCTGAATACAATGGAACAGACTGTTCCGATTCCGGTCTCCAGTGACCTGATACAGGTTCTTAGAGCCGCACGAGGATTGTATGAATCCACCCATGGCCTCTTCGATCCGACCGTCGCCCCCTTGGTTACCTTGTGGGGATTTGGTCCAGGACCAGACCGGAGTGTGCCACCCTCGCGAGAGGAGATTGAGGCGGTACAGCAATGTGTGGGATTTGAGAAGATTTTCCTTGGGCCCGATGACACCGTGACAAAGTCCCATCCTGGTATCCAGCTTGATCTCTCCGCTAATGCCAAGGGGTATGTGGTGGACAAGATCCACGAGTTATTAGTCTCACAAGGCTACCGGGATGTACTGGTTGAGATTGGTGGGGAACTAAGGGTGGCGGGGCATAATGAAGAGGGGCGGCCTTGGCTGGTTGGGATCGACTCCCTGAAAGGCACCGGTGCTACACTCCAGCTGGAGGAGGGAGGCGTTGCCACCTCAGGGATCCAACGGAATTCCTTTGAGGATCAAGGGATCAGGTACTCCCATTTGATCCATCCTAGAACCGGGTACCCCATTCAGTCCTTATTGACTTCGGTCACAGTCCTCGCCCCGGATTGCTTGGAGGCGGACGGTGCCGCCACGGCGCTCATGGTACTGGGAGCCACGAAGGGTTACGAATGGGTCAGCCAACAAAGGAACCTCCAGGCACTTCTACTCATCGAAGGTCAAGCAGGAGAAGTCATCCATCGGATGACACCCGGTTTTTCATCTCATCTCACCCATTGATCTTGCCTGTTCCCTGGCAGCAAGAAGGATTAAGATTCCAATTGAAGACCGAGGGTCCACCTCCATGTGGGTTCAGTGCGAATTGTGTCCAAAGCAATGCCTGATTGAACCGGGCCAGAGCGGGGAGTGCCGCATCCGTGTGAACCGGAATGGCTGTCTTACCGCGGTCACCTATGGCCACCCTTGTTCCGCTAATGTGGACCCGGTTGAGAAGAAACCGCTCTTCCACTTTCTCCCCTCCACCCCCATCCTCTCCATCGCCACAGTTGGCTGCAATCTTCACTGCAAGAACTGTCAGAATTGGGAAATCTCCCAGGCCAACCCCGAGGAAACGGAAGCTTATGCCCTTTCACCGGCAGAAGTTGTTGAGGTGGCAAGGGAACACAGCTGCCCCTCCATCGCTTACACCTATTCCGAACCGGTGGTCTATTACGAATACACTTACGATTGCAGTGTGAAAGCCCGCGAAGCTGGACTGAAGAATGTTTTAGTCACAGCCGCCTACCTGAACCGAGATCCCTGGAGAGAACTTTGCCTCCAGACTGATGGCGCGAATATCAATCTCAAAGCCCTCTCGGATACCTTCTACCGTGACATTTGCGGCGGAACCCTCCAACCGGTACTGGATGCAATTGTCCTCGCAAAGAGTTTGGGTGTCTGGGTGGAGGTAACCAACCTGGTTATTCCCACGCTCAATGATGGAGATGAGGAGTTCCGTAAGGTAGCCCGCTGGGTGCGTGAGAACACCGGAAGCGAGACTCCATTGCATTTTACCCGCTTCTTTCCGCAGTACCGGATGAAGAACCTCCCCTCCACTCCCTCAAGCACCCTCGAAAGGGCGCGTCAGCTTGCTTTAAGTGAGGGACTCAAGCATGTCTATGTGGGCAATGTCGCCAGCCACGAGGGCGAGAACACCTATTGCTCCTCTTGTGGTCAGCTCCTGATCGAACGGCGTGGTTTTACCGTGCTGAGTAACAAGCTCAAGGGGAAATGCTGTCCCAAGTGTGGAAAGGAGCTCGCGGGAGTATGGGTATAAACCGCCGGTCCTTCATCAGTTTTCTGATTCATGGGGGCTGTGCCATCACGGCCCTGGCTTGTCGGATGGTCCGGGTGGCGCATGACCTCACATTTAAGCGAATCCGTTATGCAGAAACCGGGAATCAGTTCCCTGGACGGAGGAAGGATCTCCGCCATGAGGATGTAGATAAACCTTCACATTGGTTGGGGTGATCCAATGAAAAATCGAATTCTTGCGGTCTTCCTGGTATTGCTCTGTGTTGTGGGTGTGTTCCTGCTTGTAATGGGAGAAGACAAGAACCATCTCCAAGCGGCTGGTACGCTTCTCCCACTCAGTCCTTTGGCGGGACAATGGTACCCAGCGGAGCGTGATGAACTCTCCTCACAGATAGCGGGATACCTGAATGCAGCTACGGGAGAGATTTACCCCCAAGTCCAGGCCCTGATTCTGCCCCATGCCGGTTACCGTTACTCCGGGCAGACTGCCGCCTATGGTGTCCGGCAACTACAGGGCAAGCAGTTCAGCCGGGTGATCGTGATGGGTCCAAGCCACCGTGTACCGCTCTCCAACATGGCGGCCATCCCCTCCGGAACAGGAACACGGACCCCGTTGGGTATTGTTCCCTATGACACGGAGTTCATTCAGAAAATGCGTGGCTACAACTTGGTGGGGACAGTGCCCCCCGCTGGGGAGCAGGAGCACAGCGCCGGTATCCAGGTTCCCTTGCTGCAACAAGGACTCGGCGAGTTCCATCTTGTTCTGATGATCCTCGGTCAGATGGATGAAAAGACCACGAAACGTCTTGCGGATATTTTGTGTGGTCTGATCGATGAGAAGACTCTGGTCATCGCCAGCAGCGATTTCACCCATTATGGTCCCAATTACGGTTACACCCCCTTTAACGATAAGGTGCAGGAGAACATCAAGGCGCTCGATATGGGAGCCTTTGCAGAAATCGAGAAGAAGAATCCTGCTGGTTTCCGTGCTTATTGTGAGAGAACCGGAGCCACCATCTGCGGGGAGGTTCCCATCTCGGTCTTGCTTTCGATGCTTCCCGCTGGGTCACAGGCCCATCTGCTGCATTACGACACCTCGGGACGCATGATGGGCGATGATGTCAACTCAGTCAGTTATCTCGCGGCCGCTTTCTCTGGTGAGTGGAAAAAGGGCGAGGCGGTTCCCGGGGATAAAAAGGCGGAGGGATTGAACGATGAACAGAAGAAAGAGCTTCTTTCCCTCGCCCGCAAAACGCTTGAATTTGCTTTCACGGAGCGCAAGATTCCATCGCCGGAGGAACTCGCGTATACCCCTTCACCTGAAACTGAAAGGATTTCCGGAGCCTTTGTCACCCTCAAGGAGAATGGCGAGCTGCGTGGCTGTATCGGCGACATCTTCCCGGAACGCCCTCTCTATGAAGCCGTCATTGGGAATGCGATCTCAGCGGCATTCAGGGACCCCCGCTTTAGCCCGCTCGCGCAAGAAGAGCTGGCCAAGGTGTCGATTGAGATCACAGTTTTAACAACCCCCCAACCGGTGAATGGATACTCCGATATTGTCCTTGGAAAACATGGCATCTTATTGAGTAAGAATGGCCGCCGGGCGGTCTTCCTCCCGCAGGTCGCACCCGAACAGGGTTGGGATATCGATCAAACCCTCACCCACCTCTCCCGCAAGGCGGGCCTCTCCAATGAGGATTGGAAAACCGGGGCCACTTTCGAGGTTTTCGAGGGGATTGTGTTTAACGAGGGTTCTTAGTGAGGTCTCCGTGTTTCACGCCGGTTGTCTTCTCGATAGGGTTCTTCGCCCTTGCCGCTCAAACTCTTCTCTTCCGTGATTTTCTCGCGGCCTTCGAGGGGACCGAACTCGCCATAGGCGTTTTTTTTTCCTCCTGGTTGATCTGGTTGTCTCTCGGAGCTGCCAGTGCCGGATGGCTCCGTCGCCGTGGTAACAGCCAGCGCGGGGGGGTGTACCTGATTGTCCTTCTGTACATTCCCGCCTTCCTCGTCCAACGCGGGCTGCTGCTTAATGCACGGGATGTTCTTGGGTTGGAGGCTTTTGAGGCGATCGGCTTACAGCACTTGTTGGTTTTCTCCCTTTTTGCCAATTCGTTTGTCAGTTTTATGACAGGCTTCCTGTTCTCGCTTGCCTGTGAATGGTCTCAAGAGAGTTTTGCTCTCCCCGTGGCCTGGGTCTATGCGTTTGAAACACTGGGTAGTTTTGTGGGCGCCATCCTCGTAACCCTGGGATTACAAATGGGTCTTTCTCCCGAACGCCTATTCCTGCTGTCCTCTTTGATACTTGCGGGAGGACTTGCAGTGTCACACCTTAGCCGGCCGGCTTCACTCGCCGGCGGGACTGCGTTTCTTTTGCTGCTGGTGGTTCTTGGTATGGGACTCGACCTAGAGTGGGTCCACAGGCGTCAGGAATCCCAGTGGGAAAGGCTTCTCCCGAAGGAATCATTGCACGGCTCCATCTCCACTCCCCAGAGCGAATATCTTTATGGTGAGTACCATGATGAGTTCCTGGTCATGTCCTGGGGGAGCGTGGGGGAGAGCCTCCCCAATGAGGAACACGCGGGAGAAGTCCTGGCCCTCTCGCTTGCGCAGAATCCACAATCCCGCCGGATTCTCATCATCGGACAAGGGGGCCTGGCCCTCTCACGTCTTCTGTCAAGGCTCCCCCAGATAGAACGGATCACCTGGTGTCATTTCGATCCGGAGTTTGTCCCCAAAGTCTTGGCGGTCCTTCCCTCACGTTATCGAGAGGAATGCCGGAGTATCGAAGCACCCCATCAGGATGTGGCTTCATTCCTCAAATCCGCCCATGAATCCTATGATCTTGTTCTTCTCAATATCCCTGACCCCACTACCTTGGTTCTCAACCGCTTTGTGACGAAGGAGTTTCTTGCTGGATTGAGCTCAGTGCTCACTATGGATGGGGTACTGGGATTGCGTGTGAGCGGGGGAGCGAACTATCTCGGTCCGGAGTACTCCTATATTGGTGCTTCCGCGTTGAGCACTCTCCAATTGGTTTTTCCGAAAGTGGTGGTGAAGCCAGGCGATGAGACTTGGTTTCTAGCCTCACGGGCAGGAAAACTCTCCTCCAATCCCGGGGAGCTCCGTGACCGTTTCGACGCCATCAGCGGTGCCTTGAACCTTTATCCTCCCGATGGACTCCTCTCGCTCTATCTCCCTGACCGTGCCGCTTTCCAAGCACGCAAATACCAGGAGGTGATCGAGAGTGTAGGCTCCACGGGTTTGGTGAATACAGAACCGAGGCCCCTTGGACTTCTCTATGGTTTGCTGTTGCTATTGCGGATGACTGGTCTCACCTTCATCCATGGAATTCACGTTTTTAACAGGTGTGGGCTTTTAATCCTCCTATCAGCAGTGATGCTCTATGGCCTCCTCAGGCTGGTTTATGTCTTAAAAGGAGAAAGAAAGGGTGCCTCAGAACATTGGTTTTCCTTATTTGATAGTGGAGTCTTGCTCTTTGCCTCTGGTTTGGCGGGGATCTCTCTGAATATCTTGTTGCTCTGTCTCTATCAGTCACGTTTCGGATCCCTGTTTCTTGAGATCGGCCTGATCTCAGGGCTGTTCATGTTAGGAATCTTCGCTGGCAGCGAGGGGCTGCGTGTGTGGCTTCGTAAAGCAGGCTGCGAACACTCGCTTCTTCTCCCGGTATGTCTGCTGAATCACCTGATCCTCTTGGCAGTGGTCTTCCATCTCCCCATGGAGTGTTCCAAGGGAGTGTTTTTGTTTTTGTTCTTTTCCGCGGGAGTCTTCACGGGAGTTTATGTTCCCATCGCCTCACTGAGAGCGGAAAGAAAGGGGCTCTCTCCCGCCCTCTCGGGGGCCTGGCTGGAGGCACTCGATAACGTGGGAGGATGTGTGGGAAGCCTGTTCACTGGTGTGTTGTTTTTACCGGTTCTGGGGCAGGAAGCTGTTCTCCTCTTTTTATGTGGATTGATGGGCGTGCAAGTTATTCCTGTTCTTTTGTCCTGGAAGGGTGGTGAAGGGGCTGTCTTGCTCTCAACCTTTGATCGGCGGGTTCGCGCGGGTGGATACTGGTTCTTTGGGTTGGGGGCTCTGTGCCTGATGAGTTCCCAAGCGGTTCAGATTTCAGGTCAGGCGGACTATGCACGTCTCTTTGAGAACACTGCACGAGAACTGGCGGGTAGGGAGGCTGAACTGGATCCCATGACAAAACAGATTCCAGACAAAGGATCTCTGCATTACTACTCGTTCAAGGTGACCGGTAGCAGCGAGGAGCACTTCATCCTTGATTCCCGTGATCTCGGAACCAGCGCCACCGGCTATGGTGGTCCTCTCCATCTGGCCATTCATGTGGACAACAAGGGTCAGCTTGTAGGTTTCCGGATCATCGAATCACGCGAAACCCCATCCTATCTCCATTCTCTGGAGAATTGGTTCCATTCACTCACGGGACGGAATCTGGCCATGGAACCTTTCCGGGAGGTGGATGCGGTCACCGGAGCGACCTTGACCTCCCGTGCTGTCATGCGCACGCTCGCTGGGTCTGGCCAGTCCTTTGCCACTCAAGTTCTTGGTATTGTGAGTAAACCCCCGGATGCCGTCCCGGCTGTTTCCTCTACCTTTCTTCGGATACGAGATGGCGTGTTGCTCTTGGTCCTCTTCCTGGTGGCGCTTGGGATGCGGGGGATGCCGCTGATCTGGTTACGCCGAATCTGGTTGATCCTCATGGTGGCTGTTTGCGGAAGCTGGTTGAATCTCCAGTTTTCCAGCCAGCAGGTCTTCTCCCTACTCTCTTTGCGCCTCCCTGGCGTGGATCTTTCAGCCGCCTTTTTTCTTGTGGTCTTGCTGCCGGTGTTGACTCTCCTGTTTGGGAATGTTTATTGCGGTTATTTGTGCCCATTTGGCGCGGTGCAGGAACTCATTGGGGACCTACGTCCTTCGTCCATCGCCACCGATCCCTCCAAACGCCTTTTCCGGTATGGCCGTTTGGTCAAATATGGGTTGCTCGTCTTGTGTGTGTTTGCCTTTTCGGTGACACGTGACGATTCCATTCTCGCGGTGGATCCTCTTATCACTTTCTTTGGACATCGCTCCGAGGCTGCTGCCTTCCTGATCGCGGTGCTGGTACTGGCTGCCTCATTCTTCTACCGGCGTTTCTGGTGCCGTAACCTTTGTCCTGCGGGGGCTTTTCTGGCCCTCCTGAGTGGAATGCGGGTCTTGAGGAGGTGGCTTCCCCAGACTGATCCATCGCGCTGTGATCTTGGTGTCCGGCGCGTGGGCGAATTGGACTGCCTCTGTTGCGACCGGTGCCGCCATGACCACTAGTGAACGAATCTACATCACTTTGGTGCTTGTAGTGGCTTTCGTCTATGGGATCCTGACAAGTGGACTTGCCGTGGATTCTTTACGGATCACGCTAGCTGGGCCATCCACTCAATCCCCCAGCGCCGGACAACCACGGCAGGTGGACATGCGGATTTTGGAGGAACAGATCCGCCGTGGAACTCTCTCGGATCATGAGGCACGCCACTACCGGCGTGTGGAGGAGAGGTCGGTGAAGCAAAAATAAGAACTTCCTCCTGGCCTCCTTGAACATTCATCTCAAACCCTTCATGATGGAGTGTAAACGACACTATCCAAGAGTGAGGTATCCTTCGTGTTTCCATCGATTTCCAGAATGCAAACCGGGAAGGTTGAATATCTTTCCATTTGGAAACAGTTGTTTCTTGGTTTATTGATCCTTTCTACAACCAGCGCGGTGTATTGCGTTGATCCCACCAAAGTTCCCGATGAAGTCCTTCAGAAACCCTCCCCAGTGCCGGACCGTGTGATCCTCACCCCAGCTGGTGATCCCGCGGAGATGATGGGGGTAAACTGGCGGACCGATACCTCGATTACAAAGGGGCTGGCTGAGATCGCGCTGAGTGAGCCGGGACCGGCTTTCGTGGGCAAGGCCAAACAGATTCCATCCGTCACCACTCCCCTGACCTCGGATATCAATGAGGCGGTTTATCATAGCGTGACCTTCGAGAACCTCTCTCCGGAAACGGTCTATTGCTACCGTGTAGGCGATGGCGCCAACTGGACCGAATGGTTCCAATTCCGTACCGCCTCCCGGGAACCCAAACCTTTCTCATTCATCTATATGGGCGATTCTCAAACCGAACTGAGGAGCCTTTGGTCACGTGTCATCCGCTCCGCGGTCACCGAGTCGCCCAAGGTCCGATTCCTTCTTCATGCAGGTGACCTTGTGAACCGCACAACCCGTGATGTGGAATGGGGTGAGTGGTTTGGCGCGGGGGCCTGGCTCAATGGGACCATTCCGAGTGTGCCCAGTCCTGGGAACCACGAATACCCCCGCAAGGAAGGAACCGATGTCAGAGAACTATCAAGCCACTGGCGTCCACAGTTCACCCTTCCACGCAATGGCCCTGAGGGGCTTGAGGAAACCGTTTATTACATTGACTACCAAGGTGCGCGCATCATCTCGCTCAACTCGAACGAGAAACAGGAGGAGCAGGTTCTCTGGTTGGAAAAGGTCCTCTCGGACAATCCGAATCAGTGGACCATCATCACCTTTCATCATCCCCTCTTCTCGTCAGCGAAGGGACGCGATAATCCTGAGTTACGCAACCTTTGGCAACCCATTTTTGACAAGTACCATGTCGATCTGGTACTTCAGGGACATGATCACACTTACGCCAGAAGCGGCCCCTTGGTTTACCAAAACATACCCTCTGGAACCGCCGCTCATTGCTCCCCTTCAGGTACCGTCTATGTGGTGTCCGTGAGCGGTCCCAAGATGTATGACCTCCGGCGGGTTGACTGGATGCAGCGTGCGGCCGCCGACACCCAGCTTTATCAACTTATCCGGATCGAGGGACGTATGCTGTACTACAAGGCCTTCACCGCCATGGGAGATCAATACGATGCCTTTGATCTCGTGAAGCAGCCCGATGGCCAACCCAACCGAATGATCGAACATCCAGCCTGTACACCCGAAAGGTTACGTCCCACTCCAGTGCCAACGGTGGAGACAAACACCCCGAAATGACCAGATGAACGAATGCTCATGGTTTCCAATGGGGGAGATCCTATCATGTGGTGTTCTAAATCTTTGGTGTTGTTTGGGCTAATGATCATGGCGGTTTCTCAATCCAACGCGGAAACCGGCAGTGGAGACCAAGGCCAACGGACCGATTGGTTTCAGAGGGCGGGCTGGGGAGTTTTCGTCCACTTCCTCTCGGACCTTTATCTCCCGGATCATGAAGTGACGCCTGAGAAGTGGAATGCATTGGTGGATGGATTCGATGTCGAGGCACTCGCGGAGGAAATTGCCACCACCGGCGCGAAATACTTCTTCATTACCCTCGGTCAGAATTCTGGTTATTTTTGCTCGCCTAATGGCACCTACGACAAGTTTGTGGGATATCCGGTCAGTCATTGTTCGAAACGGGACCTGATCCTGGATCTGTATGAACCGTTACGCAAGCATGGAATTCGTCTGATGGTCTATCTCCCATCGGGAGCGCCGGACCGGGATCCCCAAGCGGTACAGGCTTTGGAGTGGAAAAGAGGCCAT
>CAZORO010000026.1:8306-22162 GCA_964581845.1 uncultured bacterium | reverse complement strand
AGGCCAAGAGCAAGAAAGGCTAAGCAAGCTGTCAGGAGATATCCTGATCGCTGGAAAAACTGGTTGATCCACATCTATCTGATCCCTCCTGAAAAAAACACCTTGATCTTTTTGTTGATGGGAATGTATTCTTTCCTCTGAAAACGTTTGCATTGAGTTCTAAAGGTTACTCTCCCTAGGGAATTGGATCAAGTCCAATCCGCTCAATTCGCGGAATGTGAAGGAGAAGATGTCCACAATGATCGTTAAGATCTCAAGGAAACTTATTCACCGCATGAAACACCCAACCCATCCAAGATGGCTCTTCTCAAACCTTCTGGAATTGAGGCTGGCCGAATTCGAAAGAAGCAAGGAAGACAATCTGATCTCCGGCAATCCGCCATGGATTGTTTTCATTGATCCAAAACGCCCTCGGGGAAACAATTCAAGAGCGCCTCGAACTGTGGCTCCACACCAGAACAACCGGGAAGGGAAACCTTGGCATCTCAACTTCATCCTGGCCACTGAGACCATTCCAGGAGGTATTTCAAAAACCATGAAGGTTCTTATTGTTTCACTTTGTATAGCTTCTTTCAGTTTTGTGGGGCTGTTCGCAGCCTCGGCGGGATGGGGATCCGATCCCATCCATATTGATATGGGCAAGCAACTTTTCTTCGATCATCGATTCATCGCTGAATCTGAGGGAGTTGAGGTGGTTATGAACTCCCCAACACGCGCAGGACAAGTGCTAGGCCCCGACCGTCCCTGGGAGGATTTCCGCCTGACTTCCTATTTTACCGTGGTTCAGGATGGAGACCTTTGCAGGATGTACTACACCTGCTTCTCCAAGGACCAATGGCATACCCCGGATGCATGGGATAACGATGCCTTCCTCTGTTATGCTGAATCCCGCGATGGGATTCATTGGGATAAGCCCAACCTCGGGATCATCGATTTTGAAGGCTCTAAGGACAACAATATCATCCTGAAGAGTGTGGTGGATGGGACGGTTTTCATCGATCCCAATTCACCGCCTGAAAAGCGCTACAAGCTTCTCCATACCGTGGGTCCACACAAAGGCGGACTGCGTGTCTCCTATTCTGCCGATGGGATTCACTTTACCACTCCATCCGAACCGGTCAGTCCTTGGACTCCCGACAGCCAGCAAAATGCCTTTTGGGACCCCCAACATGGGAAGTATGTGGCTTTCCTTCGTGCCATTGAGGAAATGGGGATAGGACGTAACCCGGCGGGCGCATGGAGGCGGGTGGTGCGAGTGGAAATGGATGACATCGAGAAACCCTGGCCCACTGAAACTCCCCCCATTGTCTTGGCTCCTGATGCGGAAGATTTGCCAGATGTGGATTTCTACACCAATGCCTGCTTCCGGTATCCCTGGGCGGATAACGCTTATTTCATGTTTCCTGCCAACTACCATCATTTCCCAAGGGAAATGGGCAACGATGGGTTGCTGGATGTCTCCATGGCGTGCAGCCGCGATGGCATCCAATGGATGCGTCCTGACCGCCGCTCCTATATCACGTTGGGGATGGAGGGAGAGTGGGACTCCAAATTCCTGATGATAGGTGTAGGTGCCGTGAGGAGGGGGAATGAAATCTACCAATATTACAATGGTGTGAACCTGAGCCATGGCGGTACGCGCAGGATGGCCGATCAGGAGCGTGAAAAGTTCCGGCGCTGGGGATGGATGGGACGGCTGGTTCAACGGCTCGATGGGTTCTACTCCGCGGACTTCAAATATGGTGGTGGCCGTTTGCTCACTCCCCCTGTGGTCTTCAAAGGCAACCGGCTCACCTTGAACATCAACACCTCCGCTGCCGGAGCCGCCCATGCCGCTCTTCTGGATTTGGAGGGAAACCCTTATCCTGGTTTCGCTCTTGAGGACTGCTTGGACATCCTGGCCAATGATGTGGCTTATCCGGTGACTTGGAAAGGAGGCGGAGATGTCTCCTCTCTGGCGGGCAAACCAGTATGCCTTTTTGTACAGGCTCGATCCACGAAGCTCTACGCATTTCAGTTCGTGGAAAAAGCTCCCTGAGTTACTTTTCCTGTTAAGGGTGTTTGGAGGTCAGCTGTGAACCGGTGGGTATTCTTTCTGCTTCTTTTATTTGGGTTGAACGGATCCTCTTTACAGGCGGAAGGGGTGTGGAGAGAAGAGGGCTTTGAGGCGTTCGCGGATGGCCATTTCGAGGATGGTGGCGCCAACACCTATGTTTCAGCGAAAGGCCGTATTCAGACAATCAATCGTTGGGACCTGAATAACGATGGCTTTATAGACCTTCCTTTCTCGAACACCCATTCGCTGGCAGAGGCGCTTGATATGTCCATTTACTGGGGAAATGGGCAGGATTTCAGCATCGTCCGTCAGACCTATGTTCCCGCCAATGGGTGCCAATGGGCCACTCCGGCCGATCTGGATGGAGATGGAGCGACTGACCTGGTGGTGTGCAACTACTCCAATGGCTCCACCACGGACATGGACTCCTTTCTGTATCTCAGTGGATTTCAGGAAGGTGCTTCTCCGGCGCCTTATCCCTTTAAGACAAAAATCACCTTGCCAACCAAGGCCGCCCAGAATGCAGCAGTAGGTGATTTCAACAACGATGGGTGGAATGACATCGCCTTTGCCTTCTCAGCGGGATACTGGGAATACCGGACCAACCGGAGCGGGGAATACCGTTCGCCCTCGCGAATCTATTGGGGCGCCAAGGAGGGTTTCAACGCGGAGAAGTATCAAGACCTTCCCACCTTGGGGGCGGCGGATGTAGCGGCAGCCGACTTGAATGGCGATGGATGGCTCGAGCTGGTCTTCGCCAATTCCACGCAAGAGGGCCAAACGGATATTGATTCCTATGTTTATTGGGGTGGTCGCTCTGGTTTTTCCGAAGAACTCCGGACCGGTCTTCCCACTCGCCAAGCCAGCAGCATTACATTAGGGGATGTGAACCAGGACAAACAAGTGGATCTTGTGTTCGCCAACGAAAAGGGCGGGAAATCCTATGCCTACATGAATGATTCGGGTACCTTCAGCGGGGAACGATGTCTGGAATTTTCCACATCCAATGCTAAGGATTCAGTTCTAGCGGATTTCAACCAAGATGGCTTCATGGATGTCTTCTTTACCATCCATTCGCGCAACGGCAATCGTCTGACTGACTCCGTCCTGTACTGGGGATCTTCCACTGGATTTTCTGAAACAAACCGGAATCTGCTTCCCACAATTGGAGGGTGGGGTGTTTCCGCTGCCGATTTTAACAAAGACGGATGGGTGGACCTCTTTATTAGCAATTTCCAGGAAGCCTACTCCTACGAGGTTCCCTCGTTCCTCTATTGGAATAGTCCTGATGGATTCGACACAGCCAGGCGAACCTGCCTCTACGAACATGGAGCCGCCGGCAATGCTGCCGCGGATTTCAATGGAGATGGAAACCTCGACATTCTGGTCAACTCCATGATGTCCCGCTCGAGAGGGGATTACGAGGAAAACTACATCTATTGGGGGAATGCGGAAGGCTGGTATTCCGAAAAGGAGCGGCTTAGCCTGCCAGGACGTGACTCCTATGAGTATGTCATGGCCGACCTCAATGATGATGGCCAGGTGGAGATTGCCTTTACCAACTCTGGAGAGGGTGGACGCAAGGCAAATGAAACCTGGATCTTCTGGAATGACCAGAACCTTTTCGATCCCTGGCGGATCACCGGCTTGCCGGGGTTCTTGACGCTCGGGATCCAGACCGCCGACCTAGACCGGGATGGCTGGCTGGACCTGGTTACCAGCGACTTCGCTGTGGACCCAAATTCCAAGATCCAAGGAACTTCGATCTGGTGGGGGGGGCCTCTGGGATACGGTGTTCACACACGGACACTACTCTCACATATTGGACGTTCCGCTTGTATCGCCGACCTGAACAAGGATCATCATCTGGATCTTGTCTTCGGAGCAGGAGATCGGAAGGGAGTCCCCTTCCAACCTGAAGGCGCGGCGATCTATTGGGGTGATGGATCACGCAACTGCAACAGCTATCGCCGGACTCTTCTGCCTGAAACACAGGGAACCACTCAACCTGAAGTTGCTGATCTCAATCGAGATGGCCATCTCGACATTGTGTTTCCCTGTAGCGCGGTGGACTCAAATGCCGTGGTTCTTTATGGAAATGACAAATATGACTATGAATCCGCGCGGCGTGAACTTCTTGCGATCGAGAGCAGCAGCACATGCTCGATCGCTGATGTGGATCAGGATGGATGGCTGGATATCTTGTTTCCGGCCTACAAATCCAAAGGGCCACCCATCAGCCGGGATACACTCTCACGGATTTGGCGCGGGGGTCCTCAGGGCTTCGATCCTTCACGTTTGATCCTCCTGCCCACAGATTCTGGAACTGGTTCTCTGGTCAGTGATTTCAACCAGGATGGTTATCCTGATGTCTTTTTCTATTGCCACCGGAGAGAGGGGAATCCGAATCAAGCTGGGGCACATGGAGACCATTTAACCAATTCATTGCTGTATTGGGGTGGCCCAGCTGGATTCCAGAATACCCATCGTTTGGGGATCCCCAGCGCGGGTGTCCACAACGATGCGGGCGTCGATATTGGAGATATCAAGAACCGGAGGTTTGAGTTCGCCTATATCTCCTCCCCCCATGAAGCTCAAGGAACACCCGTCTCCATCCACTGGAACGCTGAGGAACCACGGCCACACACGCGTGTCAGATTCCAGATCCGTGGGGCTGAGAGCGTAGCTGAACTAGATACCGCTCCCTGGTGTGGGCCTTCGGGAGAGGGTTCGTTTTTCACTGAAACGGGACAGCCCATCCACTTGCCACTAGCCAAATGGATCCAATACCGTGCCGTTCTGGATACAGGCAATGGCGCAAGCTCTCCGATCCTGAAAAGTGTGGAGATACGGTTTAGATGACTTGTGTTCAGTTTTCTTCTTGCGGTGGGGCGAACCTTCATGTTTGCGCTTCACCCAAGTATTTCCGGCATGAGAGGAATCCATGAAACCTGCCGCAGTCAACGATATTCAAGCTTCCTGGATCTGGCTGAAGACAGGCGACCCAGCCCATCCCAACACCTTTGTCTACTTCCGGCGTGAATTCGTAGCAGAAACTCTCTCCAAGGACGCTCGTTTGACTGTCTCCGCTGACATGGTCTACCACCTCTATCTCAATGGTGAATTCATCGGCTCAGGTCCGGTCATGACTGAACCTCGTTGGCAGACCTATGACACCTATGATGTCACTGAGAGGATCCATCCAGGCACCAATGTTTTGGCGGCGATAGTTCACCACTCAGGAAATGGACCTGACAATCCCTTTGGGAACACCTTCTATGCCAGCAGAGGGGGATTCCTTTGCCAGTTGGACTTCGATGATGAGCTTCCTCCGATTCTCAGTGATTCTTCTTGGAGAGTCATGAAGGCATCCGCCTGGAAGCAGGATGTTCCCCGGATTGACCGGATGACCTACAGCGAAATGTTCGATGCACGCCTCGAACCGGCCGGTTGGATGGCGGCTGGATATGATGTCAGCGGCTGGGAAAGAGCGGATATGGTCCGGCTTCCGCCCCTTGTGGCCGAGTGGTCCTGGAATCCTCATCCGGGCGCGGTGTTTCCCTGGCTCAAACTGGAACCACGTCCCATCGGCCATTTTGTTCTGCAGAGGGTGGAATCCCTCAAGTTGCTTTACTCAGGGGAAGTCCTGGAGAGGGCCGAAGCTCTGCGTGCCAATGATGTTGCGATTCGTCTTTCGCTGGAGATTCCCCAGCCAGCCAGATATACGCGGATTGTCCACATCAATGGCCTCCCCGAGCCACCAGAAAACACCCCAGTCATCATCCACCCAATGGCCGATGACTATGGGTATGATAATTTTCCGGGTATCCATGATCCGGTGCTTGCTTTCGATGGGGGGAAATTGCTCAATGGACGTATCAGGATCGATCTGACAGCGCCAGCGGGCACTGTTATCGAAACTGGATATTCTCAAATTCTCGTGGATGGGCGTGTGATCCCTTACCTCTCTCATCGGACTCCGTTGGCCGACCAATTCATCACACGGCAAGGCCGCCAGGTATTGGAAACCTTCTATTGGCGTAATTTTCAGTTTTTCCAACTTACATTCAGGCTCATGACGGAACCTGTACAAATTCATGGAATTGAAGTGATCGAGGAGGTTTATCCCGCAACAAGGAGAGGATCTTTCCGGTGTTCGGATGAACGGTTGAATTTTGCCTGGGATGCTTCCATGCGGACCGTTGATTTGTGTGTGCATGACCGTTTCATGGACAATCCGGTGCGCGAACGGCGCGAATATGCCGGCGACCTGCTGTCACTTGGACCCGCTTTACTGACTGGGTATGGAGACACCCGGCGTCTGTGGAAGTATTACAAAGACATGCAACATGCCTTCCAGAGCTATGGAATCGTTCCGCATACAGTAATGGGAAACAAACACGAGATTTACAGCCTTCATGCGGAATCCCCTTTTGAGCTGATCCTCCATATTTGGCAGGCTTATGAGCTCACTGGTGATGAAAAACTTGTGCATCAGTTCTATCCCTTGCTTCTTCAATCCCTCAACCTCATGCGGCATTATGTGGATGAACGGGGATTGCTTGGACCCTCGCCTTTCACTCTCTTCGTGGATTGGGCTTACCTTGAGAGACGCGGATTTCCATTGATCACGAACGCACTTCTCGCCGAGTCTCTTCGAGTTCTCTCCCTGATGGCGAAGGTGTTAGGCTATACCGGGGAGTCTCAGGAATTCGAGGCCAAGCACAAAGATTTGGCGGGTCTTTTGAATTACCTCTACTGGAATGCTAAAGAAGAAGTGTTCTGCGATGCCATTATTGACAAAGAACAAAGCCCTCATGTCAGCGAGCACTGCAATTTCCTGATGATGTTGTTTAGCCTTGCTGATGAGGCCCAATGCCAGGCTATCTCCAAGGTGTTACGGGCCCCGGATCTCTCCATAGGACAGGTGGAACCCTCCTTTGTCTGGGCGGTGGAGGGCCTTTTCAAAAGGGGTTATGGGGATTGGGCGGTTGACCTGATCGCCACACGCTATGACCGCTTCCGCCGCCAGGGGCTCCAGACAGTGGCGGAGCTCTGGAACCTGCTCGGTGAGAGGTTCACTGGCAGGTGGCGTTCACGTGACAGCCGTTCCGCCGCCCAGGGCAGCGGGGTCATCGCCGCTTATCTTCTAAGCCGGTATGTCCTTGGGATCATGCCTGCCACACCTGGCTTCGGGGTAGTCCGGATCGCACCCACCCTTTCTGGTCTTGAGTGGGCTGAAGGGTGCTGGCCTTCACCACGGGGCGACATCCATGTCAAGTGGCGGATCGAAAAAAATGCTGTTTTTACCCTGGAGTATGATCTACCCAATGGGATATCTGGTATTTTTACACCACCCCATGAGATGAAGGCCATTAAAGACTGGCTCCTGAATGGCGGCAAAGCTCATCTGGATGAAGAAGGGAACCTCCCTCTGACCAGGGCTGGAAATATCTCCGTGTCATTGAGGTAAGAGTCTTTTCAATTGGGGTAATTCCCCTCCTTACGCCAGACATCCAGCATGAGCTCATAGCGGGAAAGCCGCATCCCGGTGTAGATGGTGTTGCTGGTTGAGAAAATATAGCCGCCACCCGGCATTCCATGACGAAGCGCATAGCGGGCAGACTCGATCACCTGCTCATCGGTGCCCGTATCCATTAGCCCGCAATTGACATTTCCTATCAGGCAGATCCTATCTCCATAAAGCTGTTTGACCACGGCGATATCGACCCCTGCCTGCGGATCGAGGGAATGGATGGCATGAGGATTCGCCTGCACAATCTGATCCAGGATTGGCATGATGTTGCCATCGGAATGTTTGATCGAATAAAACCCCTGGCTACGATAACCCCCCACTAGTTCCGCCAGGTAAGGAGCCACAAACTCGCTGAATTGACGAGGACTGAGGAAAGGGCCCGCATTCAGGCAATAGTCATTTCCCAGAAAGAACCCATCCAGTCCCCCATGGGCTCTGATCCGTTCCGACCATTCCAGTTTCTGTTTCACTCGCTCGCCCGCTTCGGCTTTCATCTTCTCGGGTTCATCGGCAAGGCGGAATACGAATTCCTCCATGTGTTCACCATTGGGCACACTGTAGGTGGCATCTCCGTGCATCATCAGGAAGAACTTGTTACCTGAGATCTCCCGGATCAGATCGATCATCCGAAAGATCTCTTCATCATTGTATGGGATGGCATAGAAGAAAATCGCGCTGTGTTCAAAACGTTCCGCGATGGCCACATACAGGCTGGCCATATCCCTTCTGTGGAGTTCGCGTTCCTTGGGTTCCATCTGATCCCATTGGTGGTAGCTGCGGTGACGAGGATGGACTTTTCCGAAGGTCTCCATGGTCAGAAAAAAAACAATCTCAAAATGGGGGACACGCCCCCTTAATGGTTGATGGTTGAGTGCCGCGATGAAGCGTTCACGGGGAGTCTGCATGGTGGTGCCTCCAAAGGTCTTGATTTCGATTTCCTATGAGTGATAGTCTATGCAAACGTTTTCATAAGGTACTTTACGCGATCTCAAAAAGTGGATTCAATCCCCTTATTGAGGGGGAGGGGGTTACCTGTGGGAATTTCAGATTCCGCATTTGGAACAACCAGCCTTCCAAGGTTTCCCTGTGGATGAGTACAAACCCCATATGATTGATCATTCAGAACAGAAGGTGGTTTACGCATGACTGGCAAGGAAAGAGTCCTACGTCTACTCGAGGGGGAATCCGTTGACCGGGTCCCTCTCTTCGATTCCATCCGCAATGATGTCATCCTGGAACATTTCGCGGGGGCAAAGATCACCTATGAAAATGCACGTCATTTGACCCGCTTAGTCCATGCCCGCGCGCTGGACAGCACCCGGATGCTCCCCAAACTTCCAGTACCTCCCATGGATGACATCCTGCCGGATGGACGCAAGGCTCATTATGAGCGCTGGATGAGGTGGGTCGAGCACCAAGAATACACCTCCGAGGAGGAGTACCTTAAAGCCAAAAAGGGTGAACTTGAGAAACCGCTCTTTTCAGAAGATGAGAAGGCTGAAGTAGAAGCCACCATCCAGGCTTACGCCGAATGCGAGAGCCAATACCTGAAAGATATTCTCTTCTTTTGGGCTTTCGGTGTCCATGACCGTCACCAGTTCGCAGTCGAGTGCCGTTCGCTTCTGGGCTATTATCTGACTGATCTCTACGAGGAAGTCGGAGTCACCAACTTTTCCCTGTGGTTGTTTGGAGACACTGGACTCCTGGATGCGCTCCTTGAGCGAGCCTTCGCTAAGTCTTTGCTTGTTGTCGATCAGATCTCCAAATCGGAAACAAGGCCATCCGGTTTGTTTATCGCTGATGACATGGCTTTCCGCAATGGCCCGCTGGTCAGTCCAAGGTTTCTTGAAAAGGCCTACTTCCCACGCCTGACGAAGGTGGTCGATGCCGTCAAAGCGCTGGGTATCCCGGTCATGTTCCACACCGATGGCAATCTTGACTTGCTGATCGATGGATTGGCGGGAACTGGAATCGACATTTTGAATCCTCTCGAAAAAATTCCCGAATTTGGCATCAAGGAAATTCACCAGAGATACCCTCACCTCATCCTATCTGGCGGGATCGATGTGGGGCACGTACTCCCGTTAGGGACACCGGAGGAGGTTAAAGCGGAGGTCCACCGCGCCATCGAGGATTCGGAGGGAAGAATCATGATTGGCGCATCAAGTATTGTGACCAACAACATTCCCCTGGAGAATTACCTGGCCATGCGAGAGGCCGCAGGTTGGGTGGATGAAACAGCTGGGTAAATTGCATTGAAAGGGAGAAACACTCCTATGGGCAGGAGTTTCGACGAACTCAAACAACGCCACCTGGATTTCTGGGAAAGAAAAGAGGTTGCATTTCCACTCACCGGATTCACCATCGGCATCGGGACCGACTCCTGGAGTTATTGGAGAGATAACACTGCCTTAAACCATGTGTGGGGGAAGGGTCGGATCGAACCAGAGGACCTCAATCCCGTGGATTATGTTGAGGATCAAAGAACCTATCTTGAAAGAGCCGGCACCGTGGGGGATGACATCTCCAGGACCGCGATGCCGCTGGCCGCCATCCCATGGATGGAGGCGATCCTGGGTTGTCCCGTGGTCGCGACCGAGGCGCACTTTGCGAGTCAACCCATCCTTGAAAGCGTCAATGATTTTGACCATATCTGCTTTAATCCAAACAATCCTTGGGTTCATAAGTACTATGAGTTTATCGAGGTCTACAGCCGGGCCTTCGAGGGATGCTATCCCATCGGGCAATCCGTCTTGAGAGGACCTTCGGATCTTGTTTGTGCGCTTGTGGGGCCTGAGAAATCAACGCTTGCTTTGCTCGATGAGCCAGATGCATTGAATAATCTGCTCGTCCGTGTAACAGAGGCCCTTGAACAGTTCATCCTTCTCGAACGCGGATGGATCCCTCCTTTCGCGGGTGGATCTGTTATTGGCCAATATGACCTCTGGGCTCCGGGGACTACCCTGCGGATGCAGGAGGATTTCTCCACCCTCTACTCACCAAGTCTCTACCGCACCTTCCTAAAGCCTCAGGATGAACGTTTGGCTGGTCTGGCGGAATACACTCTCCTCCATCTGCATTCCACCTCGCTATTCCTGATTGAGGAGTTTCTTTCAGTCGCGAAGATCCGTGTCTTCCAAGTGACCAAAGATCCAGGTACCGCCAGACTGGATAAAATGATGCCGGCTCTGGAAAAGATTCAGGAAGCGGGACGCTGTCTTGTACTGAAGGGCCGCTTCGACCAAGCCGGCCAGGCGTTGATGAAAGAGAGGCTCTCCCCAGCCGGTCTTTGTGTTCAGCCGGTTGTGGATGGAGTTGAGGAGGCGAAGGCCGCTTTGCCATCCTACCGGGCATGGTAACCATCGTCTGGCTTCAGCCGGGGGAGAACCTCACTGGCCAGCGAATCATTTTTTATCCACTCCGAGGTTGAATGCAAAGAGGTCGGCATTCGCGAAACGGAATCCCAGCCGTATCGGTATTCCCACGGGAACGCTCTTACCGGTTGTCCAGGACGCTTCGTGATTGACTGAGTCACCCCGGATGGACACACAGTCAGGCCAATCCAGTCCCTTGAGGGGGATGCCCTCTTCATCCAGGATCCGGACCCGCATTTCCCCCTGGACATCGGCATTTACTGTCAACTTTCCCGCAGAAAGAACCAACGGTCTTGTGATCAGACTTCCACCCTCCGGCCCCGCTTGCCGAGACACAAAGCCATCTTTTCTCAGAATCGCAACACCCAGCGTCCGGTCATCGAATTGCTTGTGTCCTCCTGAGTAAGCCCCGAAGTAGAGATACTCCTTCTCATCTACGGTCAGGCAGTCCCCCACCCAGCACACCGCATGGTCCCAAGCCGATGAATCCGCCTCGTTGCGTGGAAGGATTGGCTCCCGCATCCGGTTCCAGGTCTGTCCATCATTGCAGGTGGCGAGGACTGTGTAACCAATGCCATTGGCCACATCATCACGCAGGATCCGGACAAACACGATAAGCTGATTTCCCCTAACCACTGGCTTGCAGCCATAGAACTCGATATCCCCCTCATCCTTCTCATCGGGCACAAAGATCCGTTCGATTGGAGACCAGTGGAGAAAATCCTGGCTGGTTGTCTGACTAACCAGCCTCCGTCCCCAAGCATACGAACGGGAAACAGGCCCGAATTCAGTGGGCGGCTGGGTCCAGGATTTGATACAGACCAAGTATCTGTCACGAATCGTGTCCCGGACACAGTCCACAATGTCTCCCGTGGATTGCTTGAAGCGAGGGTCCCCGATCCCATTGGGATCGTTTTCCGGACTGTATTGCCACTGGTCGGCGAGGACAGGATTCCCCGCATACTTGGTCCATATCAACCCATCGGGAGAGAAGGCGGCACAAAGACCGATCTTCTTGGAAAGGTTGTAGCGGACTGGCTCCAGGTTCTCCCAGAAGGCCAATTTGAAACGGCGGCTCGGATCGGGTGAGTCAGATCCTTCATCCAGGATGGAGCAGTCATATCCGTTGCTGATATCGAGCAGTTTTTTGTGTGGACGAATCCAATGGACCCCATCCTCCGATTCCATCGTAGCGATGTGCCGGTAGTCTTTGTTTCCCTCCTGAGTGAGCGTGTTGTACCAGATACGGAAACGCCTGGTCTCTGGATCCCTCAGAACCGTGGTGTAAGGCTGCCCACATTGGTCTTCTGTTTCCGCTCCACCGATCATGGGGCCTGGGAGCTTCTCAGGCTGATGGAGAATTGTTTTTAAGTGGGTGCTTTCAGCAACAAGGAAATCATCAATAAACAGATGCCGTCCAGGTTGAAGAGGTATCGGAGAGGTGCTTTCCTGTGGGGAAGCCACCACCCTGGTAGGAATCCCCGCAAGGATCACCCAAGCAACCCACAGTCCGATGGATGGGATAAACAAATGCAAGTGCATTCTCTTCATCCTCCCTTCATTTACGGTCTTCATGCAGACTGCTTTGATACACACAGGTGGTTGAAATCCAGTCTATGAAAACGTTATCATGTTTGGGATCCATTACGATAGTCCTTTTCTTGCAGTTGGCAGGATGGCAAGAGGATTGAATCCACATTGAGGTGATACCCATGCGATATGGAGTGATTGGTTGCGGGAAGGTGTTCCAGAAGCGGCATTGGCCTTCTCTCAAAGGGCATCCTGAAATCCAGATCACGATGCTCTGTGATGTGGATGAAGCAAAACTGGCCTCGGTCAGCCAGGAGACTGGGATCTCAAACACGACACTCCGTTGGGAGGAAGTAGTCGAATCCAAGCAGATCGATGCAGTTTTGATTTGCACCCTGCCTGACATGAACCTCAAGATCTGTGAAGCCGCCGCCGCGGCGGGAAAGCACATTTATGTGGAGAAACCGATCGCTTGCACGGTCACGGAGGGCCGCCGGATCGTCGAGGCCGCCCATTGCGCGAATGTCAAACTCTGTGTCGGACACCAGCGCCGTTTTGCTGAATGCGAATTGAAAGCCCGGGAGATGATTCTCCAAGGGCAGATTGGAAATGTCTTCAAGATCTTCGTGACCCACAACCTCCCTAACCAACCTATCCTGTGGCCGGAGAGCAGGTGGTGGGACTGGAAGTATCTCTACAGCCATGGCCGCTGGCTGCATTGGGCGATCCATTATGTCGACCTGGTTTGCTACCTGATCGGAGACACACCCATCAAGGCCTATTGTGAGATTGCCCAGTATGGTGAAGGGGGTCCAAGGCTCGCGGAGGATAATGCCTGGGGCTTATTCAGGTTCAAACGGGGCGGCATGGGGATTGTAGAAATTGGAGGTTCACAGCATGCGGTTCATCCCGAGACGCTGACTCGCGAGGCTGAGGAGCGCATGGAGATTTGTGGCACAAGCGGTTCGATCTATTACGCGCGCGGAAGAGGTCTTTTCCGGGTGAATATCCCTGCATCGGGATCAAGAGATCCCAACTTCGAGGAGATCTCAACCACTCCCGAGCCTCCCGATATGTATGCTCAACACCGGCGTCTTCATGAAGGCTTCTTGACTTCTGTGAGAGATGGCAATCCATCTCCC
The DNA here is from genome assembly GCA_964581845.1 of uncultured bacterium. Lineage (GTDB taxonomy): Bacteria > Hinthialibacterota > Hinthialibacteria > OLB16 > OLB16 > OLB16. The sequence goes on along the minus strand of CAZORO010000026.1, from coordinate 8,524 downwards.
GTCAGTGGCGAGGATGCGGTCCGTGCTCTGGAGATGATCCTGGCCGGGTATCTTTCAATGATCGAAGGCCGTGTGGTCAACCTGCCTTTGAGCGGGATGGATATTCAGAAAATGGAGGAGTTGCGTTGAGACTCTGCCTTCATATGCAACCTTTGTGGGATTGATTTCAAAGGAGTCGATCATGGGATTGGATCTATTCAACCTGACAGGCCGGTCGG
>CAZORO010000026.1:0-8296 GCA_964581845.1 uncultured bacterium | reverse complement strand
ACTGGTGGAAGCAAAGGCCTTGGTTTCTCCATGGCCAGGGGATTGGCCGAAGCGGGAGCTGACCTGACCATCTGCAGCCGCCATGGCGATGAGCTTGAGCAAGCCGCTCAAGAAATTCGTGATGCCACTGGACGTAGAGTCATGGGTGTTGTCGTGGATGTGACGAATCGAGGCCAGGTGGAGGACATGGTACAGCGTGCCCTCCAGGAATATGGAAAGATTGATATCCTTATCAACAATGCGGGTTACGGAAAGAAAGATCCCATGCTGGAGGCCGATGATGAGTACTGGCACTACATCCTCGAGATCAATGTCACTGGCCCCATGTACTGCGCACGGGCGGTGGGACGTCACATGGCGGAGAGACGTTATGGGAAAATTATAAACATGGGTTCAGTCTACTCCTTGATCGGCTCCAATGGCAAAGCAGCCTATGCAATCTCCAAAGGGGCTATTCTGCAGATGACTCGTTCCCTCGCGCTGGAGTGGGCCCAGTATAACATTCAGGTCAACGTCATTTGCCCTGGCTCTTTTTTTACTCCCATGAATGCAGCTGCTCTCAGTAAGCCCGAGGTGCTTGAAATGCTCAACAAAAAAATCCCCATGGGACGTTGCGGTCAACCCGAGGAACTTGCTGGAGTGGCGGTCTTTCTAGCCTCTGATGCATCCAGCTATATCACCGGTGCAATTCTATCTGTCGATGGTGGCTGGGCCGCCCAATGAGTGCTTTTTTTATGGATAATGAATCTGCTGAAACTTGTTTTGATGAATATGGCTATTAAGTGAGGAATAAAATGAAAACGATCCTATTCTTCCTATGTGTTGTCTTCAGTCTGAGTGTGTGTCATCCCGGTATGACGCAGGATCTTATTGCTGTTCAAAAGTATGAAAGTTTTGACCGTGATCCTGGTTGGGAAGAACATAACAACCGTGGGCAATTGACTGGATGCCGTACCACACGCCAGGATTTTGGTTACAGCCCAAACACGAACCATGCGGGAGGAGATAAGGGGGAAATGGGAGGTTTTGTCCAGCCTGCTGCAGACCTGGCGTATTATGCGAAAGTCCTCCCCACCAAGACCTTTGGGGATGTCCTGTCAGCCTCGGGAACCCTATGTCTGTCTGATGACTATGCGCGCGGGCATGTTACCCTTGGATTCTTCAAAGATAAGACCTATGGGTGGCGGACACCTCATTCTATCACGCTACGAATTATTGGGCGAGGAAATTGTTTTTATGCTTTCCCTGGATACATGACAGGACTCTGGAGGGCAGGAGAGGATGTCTTTGGTACTCTTGATTCCTCTACCGGGAAGAAGATCCCACATGAATTTTCAGTGGGTGGGGGTGTTCACCAATGGTCAATGAAGTATGACCCCAAAGGAAATGAAGGAGGTGGTACGATAACCGCCACGATGGATGATCAAACCATGGTGGTCAATCTCGATCCTGGACACAAAGCTGATGGTGCTACTTTTAATCGTTTTGGTTTGATGCCTGTCATGAAATCGAATGATGACGCGGGTGAGATCTGGTTTGACAACATGACCATCAATGGGGAGAAAGAGGATTTCAGCAAGGATCCCGGCTGGGAGGAAATCCAAAACCGGAGATCCTATGAGGACTGCCTGATCCGTCCCAGATTCAACTTCGGTTATAGCCCCACAAACCATGCAGGGAAAAATGCCGGCGAGCTGGGAGGAATCACCTTCCGTGGAGACTGGAAATATCCTGAGAAACTGGCTTACTATGGAGACCGGATTGATGATCTTTCGCTTAATGGTCCCCTCAAGATTTCGGGTAGAATTTGTTTTGTCCGGGGTATCACTGACGCCGGAACACTGATCGGATTTTTTCACTCCAAAAACAGTTTTGAGAACGGAACGGACTCCTGTGGAATTCCTCAGGACTTTTTAGGCATGCTTATTGATGGCCCCAGTGCGGAAGGTTTCTTCACGCTTCCAGCCTGCCGCAATCATGGTGTTGAACAATGCCTTGCTGCAAGAGGTCCACACATTTATCCAGATGGAACCGCTCATGATTGGGCGCTTGAGTACATACCCTCGGCGGCGGATGGAAATGGCCGGATCACGGTCACATTGGATGATAAATCTGTCAACCTCGACCTCACTCCTGAACTCAGGAGTGGTGGAGGCCATTTCAACCGCTTCGGTATCATCACCACCCAGGTGGATGGGAATTACCACTTCATCTATTTTGATGATCTCGGCTACACCTGCAAACAGACACTAGCGGATGAACCCGCCACCAAGCTGAATATGGCGCCACCTGTGCCTTCTACTCCGGCCCACTATACCCGGATGCCTGATATGGTGGGTATTGGGCCAAGGACTGAACAAATAGATTTTACATGCTATAGCCGGGTCCTGCATGTATCGGACTTAAATGGAACCCCAAATGGCACGGGAGATGAAAACCTGCCATTCAAGACCATTGAAGAGGCGCTAAAGGTTTCTGAAGGAGCAACCGAGACAGAGCGGAATTCCATTCTTGTTGCCGGAGGAATTTACCAGGTCACAGCTCTTCCCATGAGAGAATATGTCGATCTTTATGGTGGTTTTGATCCACGGGATTGGCGGAAGCGGAACATACATGAATTCCCATCCATCCTGGATGCAAATCAGAAAGGTCCGGTTGTAGTTGGTGCGAACCATGCGAGACTGGATGGATACAAGGTGACAAATGGAAAAAACGATGCAATGGGGGGAGGTATTGTCTGTCAGTCCGTTTCTCCCACTCTCACTAACAACTTTATTACAGGGAACAGGACCATCTACACGGCCGCTATCGCACCAGAGACGCTGCATCTGGTAGGCCATGAAGGCGCGGGAATTGCGGTGTTGAATGCAGCATCACCTGTCATCCGGAACAATCTCATTTATGGAAACTCGACGGATGTTGGTGATGGAGGCGGAATCTCGGTTCGTGATCGATCCAATCCTAACATCATTGGGAATGTCATCGTTGGGAATAAAACGGGACTGACTGACACGACCATGTATGATGGTAAAATCGGTTCCCGCAGTTCCAATGGGGGAGGAATCAGTGTGAGCACACACAGCGCCCCTCAAATTACCGGGAATGTCATCTCTCTGAATGTAGTCCATAACACAAGTGATGGTGGCGGAATCTATGCCGAATATGGGTCGGCCCCTTTGATACAAGGGAATTGGCTCACGGGGAACACGACTTCAGATGATGGAGGTGCCATCTATGTACGTGGGCTTGAGGATTTGTCGGCTCCGAGTGGCGCGGTCATTATCGAGGGCAACCTTTTTGCTGGAAACAAGATCTACCACGAAGGCCGTCAGAAGAAGGGCTACACGGAAGCCATATTTCTCAGCAAGCGCGGACGGGCAGCCATTCGTAACAATCTGTTCGTGGGACAACTGACGGGGATAGGAGTGGCCAATTCGACAATGGTTACCGAGGGTAACACAATTGTGGACCACACGGGACCTGGCATCTACGTGGATTTGCGTGAAGAACTACCCGGAGTTGAGCAGTCCACGGTGACTGGTAATATCTTTTGGGGGAATACCAGGCAAGTAGAGGTAAACCGGAAATTCAGTACCCCTCCCCGTGTGGAGAATAATGTGATTCAAGGGGGACTCGAGGAGGGAGACAACAGCGATATCGATCCCGGCTTTATTGATAATAGCTTCCACATGAAAGTCATCAGTATCGAATACAAGGACAGTAAATGTCTCACGGAAGTCCAAATCGACTCGAAGCTCCCAGAAGGATCAATAGCTGGACGTCTTGCACGCATTGGTGAAAAGTGGAGTGTCATCCAAAAAAGCACTCCGGGCAGGATTACCATCTGGGGTGATCTGCGGGATAGCGGTGACTCGCTTTACATCCCACCGGCCTATGAGCGGGAGAAGCACTGAACTCCTCTGCTGTTATGTGAGTTGAGATAATGGCTGGGTGATTATTTTCCTGATACGAATTCATCCGCGCCCACATCGATCCTCTGTTCACTCAAACGGTGGATGGGGCGGACTTCACCATCCATATCCAGCGGCGGTGCTCCGAGAGTCTTGCCCCGGTCGATACAAGGAGAACCCTCCGAGAGATGGTAGGTCTTTGGAATGAAAAATGAGATCTCCTGAAGTCCTTGAAAGTCCTTGTTGAAATTTCCCCACAAGGTAAGTGTGACATCACTGTTCGATCGAATCAGCCCCCAGATATTTCCAATCTTAACCGGGCGACTTGCCAATTGGACCGTTTTGATTACCGGCTCGCTGAGTGTAAGAACCGTGCAACGGGTATGTGCATCATAAGCAAAAGATTTGGCTTTCCCACTCAAGGAATCCTCAAAAAAGCCTGGGGGTGCATCGAAATTCATTAGCCCCCGAAAGGTATCGGGAACATCGCTGTTGATCGGAACCTTGTCTCCTCTCCCAGGCAGATTGACCATCCCCCCTCGAATCAAGCAGCCGTAAAGGAATGGCCAGTTGCTCATGACACACACTTGATCCCCTTGGTTCCCTTCCACAATTGCATTGGTGAGATAAAGGGCGCCGCTCTCCAGGCCGATCCCTCCATGGGTGTTGTCACAGATGGTGTCATTGAATGAAGTGAAGGCGGATTCTTTGCCACCGAATCCATAACTGTTTTGTGAATAAATGTTGCTGGCTGAATCAAATACCCCATTGACACAGGTCACTCCAGAGGTTGTGTTGCCAACAACACGATTGCGCAGGAGTGTCATCTCTCCACACTTACTGACACGGATGACCGAGCTTCCCTTACCTCCTTGGCAATTGCCTGTAAACAGGTTTCCCTCGAGATGTGGATGAGATGCTTGCATAGTGTAGATAGCAGCGCCATCGTCATCGCATATGTTGCGTGTGAAGATATTACCGATGACACGGGGGCAAGAGGAATACTCGCAGTAGAGACCGCCCGCGTCGCCTCGGCCTCCTCCATAATTCTCCCAAATCACATTATCCTGAATGAGGGGTGAAGCATAATGACTACAAGCAATGGCGCCTCCATTGCTACTGCGGGTATCCTCATCCTCGATTCCTGTCTCGTTTCCAGTTATTAGGTTTCCTTGAATCACCGCATCGGATTCTCCTAGCAGCAGAATTCCCGCTCCATTCCCTACACCAGTGGAATTATCAGCGATCAGGTTGGAAAGTATACGTGGACTGGAGTGCAGACAGCAAATTCCTCCCCCGCCATTTCCCTCCTGATGGTTCGCATGGGCTATGTTAAAATCCGCGGGACGTACCGTCTTGTTGAATATTATCCGGTTGTTGCTAATGGTAGGGCTGGCTTGCATAAGATAGACGCCAGCGCCAAATTCGATAGTCTTCCCGCCTGTAATGGTAAAACCATCTAAACAGGCATGGTTTGCGCCAGTAATGGCCCGTCCTTCACCATCCGCATTAAGAATCGACTCATTCTGTGTGATATCCCGTTCCAATGTCAAGTTGTCAAATCCACCATAAATATCCACCCATTCTTTCATGGTGATATCTGATTCGATGTAGGAACCGTCAGCGGCAAGTATGGCATAACGTTTCCTTTCCGAGGCATCAATTGTTGATGCAAGCGCGTTTTTTAACCCGCGCCAGGGATTCTCCCTGGTACCTTCTCCTTTTTCACCTGAACTATTTGCAGGAATCACATACTGGACCTCCTGATAAATTTCGGTTGGGACTTTCTGGGTATGAGGGCCAGCATCCTTCCAGTGGTTTTGAGCTATTGATGCTGAGAGGAACACAGGTAGAAAGAAAGAAGCCGTAATAATGCGTAAGCTTCGTCTGGTTGTAGAATACAACGCCAATTCATAACGCATCGGAATTGACCCCTTGTTCTCAATCGAATTCGATTGTAACTGAATCAAGAATAGGCGACTGTGCTCCGTTACATGTGTCCAGGATGGCGCGGTATTGGATCCAGTCATCTTTGGATACATCCCTGATTCCACCACCAGGAGAATCGAAGAAGGATCCAGGCCCTGAGGGTCCGCTCCAGGGTGATAGATCAAGATCTTCTCTCTTCTGGGCTGAACGGATCTGGAAACGGACTGAGGTTCGGTGCGGGGTCTGGGCGGCCCAGGTAATCCGGGAGGGCTTTCCCTCCTCACATTGGTGGGACGAGGAAATGTAGTCAAAGGAAAATGAACGGTCCCGGATGTGGCCAATGTCCACACCGATATCATAGTGAACACCAATTGTGGGGATTCCAAGACGGTTTTCGGCGCGGAAACCCGAGGCACTTCCGTAGTAAAGGAACGTGTCTGCATAGTGGTCGCCGAAATTGCCAATCTCTTCATCGCTGCCATCCGAACGGTGGCACCAGAAAAGCACATCCGTGTAGCCATCGAAATTAAAATCGCTGACAAGTGAGCCTGTCCCCCCATCCGTCGGCAGGCGGATTGCCCGGTCAAGGCTATAACCCTCCGGTCCCCCCAGAAGGATGGAGGAATACCACGTGCGTTTTGGCCCGGCTTTGTCTTTGTAGTAGGGACAAAGTAGGTCCAGCCAGCCGTCTCCATTTACATCAGCGACACTCATTGTTTTAGCCGGAACAGAAATCAAAACAGACTGATGCTTTGGAAAACTCCCGTCCTCAGCGCCATAAAAGACCTTGACGTCATCGCCCGCGAAGGCCAGATCCAAAATGCCGTCCTGATTCAGGTCAGCCGCCTCTGGTGTTCCGGTGTCCTCGGCTCCCTCCAGGCGCATGGAACGATCCATAGTAAATAATCGAGTTCCATTTCCATACAGAATTGTCGCGGTCTTTCCGGTAACCGCTTTCGACAAGCGCTCCTGGCCGAATACAAGGTCCAGATTTCCATCCCCATTCATGTCGACGATGACTGGTGAGCGCGAACGTTCGATTGGCAGGAAGGTACACTCAGTTGTTACGAATCCATCAGAACTTCCCCAATAAACCGCAACCACACTGTCTCCAGGAGAACCTCCAGCTGGTGGCAGATAATTGCTGACGAGGACATCCAGCCAACCATCTTTGTCCAGATCAGCGACCTGAACTCCCATTCCCTTATTGGAAGCAAGCCCAGACATCCTCCATGTATCGAATTTGTTGTTATCATTCCAATAGATGAAGACCTCATTGGCGTTGCGGCTGACCTCCCCCTGATTCATCACTAGGAGATCGACTTGGCCATCATCATCAAGGTCTGCCATTGCGTGTTCATATGGCTCTCGTCCTGGCAGCTCGATACGGTTCTGAATGCTGTATTTCCCCTTCTCGTTGCCATAATAGAGATAACTTGGATCATAGTCTCCACGCGAACGACCCATCATCGATGTGATGGCAATATCGAGAAATCCATCGCCGTTAAAGTCCGCTATGGCATTTCCTTGCGCCCCATGTTCATAGAGAGGTGTGCGGCGAATGGCGGAAAAACCATCTGGCCCATTCCAATAAATAAAGGAGGGCACTTCATATGAGTAGTGTTCCTGAAAGTTGCAGATTAAAAGATCGATCCAGCCATCGTTATTCAGGTCAGAGGCATTTGCTCCCCAGGCGCCGATCGTCTGGATATCCTGGCGATTCTTCTCCTGGAAACCATCTTCTGAGCCAAAATAAAGATAGGAGTTAATCAGTCGATTTCCGAGGAACGGATCACCCGAAAGTGAATGCTGGTGGTTTGAAAAAAATACATCAGCCAGACCATCCTTGTTGAAATCGGCTATGACGCAATCTTTTGGTGTGTAAGTGCGGAACTCGATCCTACGCTCTCTTGAGAAATGCCCGTTCTCATTGAGATAGGCATAGGAGGATTCGCCTTTCTCGTTGGCGAACACGATGTCCGGCTTTCCATCATTATTCAGATCTCCCACCTCAACAGATTGCGGTTGAACCGCTGGGAGTTTTGTCAGACGGTCCTCTGAGAATCCACTCTCGGATCCATAGTAGATATAAGACTCAGCGTCCTTGTTGGTGTTGGAGAAAACCAGATCCAGCCAGCCATCACCATCCAGGTCACTCGTGGCGACATCGGAGGCTCCGAGGGTGGTGATGTCAGTGAATCTCTCCCTGTTGAAACCTTCCGCTGAATTCCAGTAAATGCGCGAAGGGGAGCCGTTCTGATCTCTCCCACGGTATTCCCAGAATCCGCCCGAAAAAGCAAATACTATGTCTTCGAACCCATCTTGGTTGAAATCGCCGGTTACCGCTTTCTGACAGTTCTTGCTCGGAAGGTGTGTCCTGCTCGTATAGGGGTAAAAGGCCCATTCGCCTGCTTTGTGTTTGTAGTTCTTGTCTTTTAGGCCACCCCAGTAGATGG
>CAZORO010000025.1:11519-22201 GCA_964581845.1 uncultured bacterium | reverse complement strand
TGGGGCGAAGGGAGTCCTTTACTTCTGCTACTACACTCCTCTGAGTCCAGAATTTCCCAAGGGAGGCGCGATCATCACAAGGACTGATCAGCGTACAAGGCACTATGATCAAGCCAAACGGATCAACTTCGAGCTGAAGAACCTCGGGGACACCCTGATGAAACTGACCAGTACCTCGGTGGTTCGTGTGAAGCCGGATGACAATGCGAAAGAAGTTCTCGCTGGATCCCCCATCAAGAATCTGACTGGCGCCGATTATGACCCAAAACCAGATTACCTGATTGGTGTTTTCCGCCATCAGGATGGGCGCCGGGCGGTGCTGCTCAACAACTATCACTTCGCCTACACGGCCTGGCCGACAGTTGAGTTTGACGCGGATGCAAATAAGGTGCTCGAAGTCAGCAAAGCGGATGGGCACGCACATCCAGTGCTGGATGAAAGTCCCGAGATTGAGGGGATTCAAATCTCCTTGGATGCGGGTGAGGGAAGGTTGTTTCTGTTGCCGTAAAGTCCGTCACCTCACCCCCCTACCTCTCTCTCCCGCAAGGAGAGGGGGAGCTTCATCCCTCGCACAGCGGGAGAGGGGGGTAGGGGGGTGAGGTGATACGGGCTACGCCCTGTACTCGAGACCCATTTGTGCCTTGATGGCCTGCTGTGCGGCCTCACGGACATCGGCATTGGAGTCCGATAGCGCTGGAGTGATTTGACGGGCGAGATCCTGATTCCCTTTTTTCATGATCGCACGCAGGGCATGGATCCGGACATGGGGAGAGGCATCCTCGGCCAGATCCAGGGCCTTGAACATAAGATGTGGACAATCCACCCGCCCGAGCACCCACAGACCCGATGTCCGCATCCATGAGTCTGGATGACGGAGCATTTGCATGAGGGCGATCTCCGCATCAGCTCTTCCAATTTGAAAAAGCGCGAAAACGGCATTAGCGCGCTCGCGGGGAATATCACTGTGGGTCGATTCCTCGATCCTCTCAACCCACTGCACCTTCTTCTCAACCGGAAGACTCTCGACCAGGTTAGCTCTCACACGCGAGTCAGGATCATTGAACAGACTACGGATCGTGGTGTCATCGATTTCTCCGGACGGCAGATGCCCCAATCCCCTGACCGCCGTCGCGCGAACACGCTCATTCTGATCAGTCAGAAGATTCTCAATGGTCTCCCGCGCGCTGGGGTGTTCCGCAAGGTCCGCCAGGATAAGGGTCATGTGCACCCGGTCCTCATCATCCAATCCTCCCAGCGTCTCAGTCAGGCTTTCCACGAAGTCCTGATCGATGCGCTGCATGATCCGGGTTAGGTTCTTTCTCTCTTCATCGGAGAGTTGCGAGAAGTGGTCGATCAGGTAATCCCGTGAGATTCTTCCGATGGTTTTTATCACGAGCCGGGAGGTTTCAGGATCCTGTTCCTTCAAGAGCGGCATCAAATCACGCACCGCCTGATGGCTCCCACGATACTGAAGATATTGCACCGCAGCGCGCCGGATGGGGGCCGAGGGGTGTTTCAAGAGCTGCTGAAGGATGGTATAGGGAATATCACGTTCAAAGCTCAGGAAGTTCTCCATCAGGGTGGGGATCAGGAGGGGATTCGGATTCTCGAGAAGGGCCAATTGGAAGGAGAAGAATTCCTCTCCAAAGTCCCCCCCGAACAACCTTAGGAATCGTGTCCGTAGCTCTCGGCGTACCCAGGGGAAATATTCAAAAAAGGTGTTGAGGAGTCCCCGGTCGGCCAGGAAGCGCAGCACCGCGGTCCGTTTCTCATGGGTGAGACGATGGAGGCTGTCAAAATTGTCTCTGATGGTGTCTTTATTAAGAAGGCGGTAAATGAGGGTGAGTGCCTTCTCTTGCATATCGCGGGATCCCGCAACCAGTCCATGGTAGAGCAGATCGATCCGCCGTGAGGTGGGACGTGAGATGATCTCGAGCTCGATGGCGCTTCTCCCAGAGGCATTCACCTCAGGAAAAACTCCCCAGAAATCATCCGGATTCTCAACGGAAATGGCGAGGAGGCTAGAGACCATCACGGAACGTACATTCCGCTGAGAGACCGACGAGAGAGAGGCGAACAAATCTAGGAGTTCACGCACGAGCTGGCGTTGTCTGGAGCTTTCCGGAGCCACATCCAGCGACCGGTTCAAGATCGACTCGACCGAACGGCGGCCCTCCTCGCGTACATCGACCACTGGGTCGAAAAGCGAGGCGATAACATCCTGGATCTCCCCCAGGCCCCCATATTCGCCTATCAGGCGAATCGCGGACTGACGTACCTTCGATAAGGGTGAGAGCCGTTGCAGACTGAGCAGGGGGATAACTGATTTTCCACGTTTCTTCAGGGCGGCATAGGCCCCCTTCGCCACCGCCGGATCAGAATCGGCGAGCAGGAGGGAGAACCAAGCGACAGGCCACTCCAGGTCAATCTTGGAAAGAAGCTCGATGGCCTCCAACCGTTTGATCGATTCACCGGTGAAGAGAACAGACCAAATCTTGGGATGCTGGTCGTCTCGAAGGTCGGGCACGTAGAATCAGACCCCCGCGAGAGATGGTGGCTTGTGCTGAGCCATGCGGATCAGAAGCTGCGCCTCTTGCCTTCCAATACGGAGTTCCTGAGCAATCTGGTCAATGCTTTTCCCCTCGTGGAAAAGAGAAATCGCGCGCGAGGGGGCATCCAACCCCAGAGGCTCGTTCTCGCTGACAGGAAATGGCTGGCAGCCCCCCGCACCCAATGGGGAGCTGGGTTGCGCGGCTGGTGGTTCAACTGCTGGAGCACTGGGAGCAGCGATGGCCGGAGTAATCTCCTGTGTAACCGTTTCATCCGTGAATGCCGGTGGAATCACGGAAGTGCTTTGGGCGTCTCCCGGTTCCAAGGAATGCTTCGAGAGCTCATCAAACCGGGCGTTGATCAGCTCCCTCTGGGCCTGGGACATCTGAATGACATGGAGGTGATACTGATCGAGCTGGGCGCGGGTCACCCAATCATCCTGCTGCATGTCACGGAGCCAAGGCGGGACACGGTTTTCGCGCCGGTCCTTCCAAAGGAAGGCCACAACTCCCCCCAAAGCCAAAACAAGAATCCACTGAATCAGTTCCAAGGATCAAACCACAATATCAACAAATTTCCCGCTCCCTGGCGGGGATGCATGGGCTGGATGACTGGACTCCTCTTGGGTGGAAGGAACTGAATCCTTGTTCTTGCGGCCTTTTTCCCTTGAGGATCCCCCACCACCACGACCACCTGGACGATCCTGGATCGTCCGTCCCTCGGTATGCGCCGTATCATTCACCTGGGTGGCATGCTGGTGTGCCTCCATGGCGGCCACCACTTTCGCGGCGATTGGCGCCTGCACCTGTTGCTGGTGCACCAGATTCGAAGGCTGTTGAAGAACCTGTGATGCCTGCAACACTGGGGCATGGTCTGCTATCCTCATGTCAGCCTCCTTTCTCCACCATCAAGCTGGAGTGTCCTCCCTTATGGGGCTTGCACCGCCCTGGCGAACTCGTGTTCCAGGTTTTTCAACCTCGCCCTGAGCCGTGACATCGACTTGGTGTGAAGCTGGCAAACCCGGCTTTCCGTAACGTTCAGGACCTTGCCGATTTCCTTGAACGTCATCTCGTCATAATAGTACATCGCCACCACTAGCCGTTCCTTTTCAGGAAGACTCTCGATGGTTTTGGCGAGGATATGGATCAGTTCATCGCGCGCCAAAACGTCGCGGCAGGTTCTCTCGGTACGGGCCGCCTGGTCTCCACGGGTTGTGCGGCTGTCATCCGAAAGGCGTAGCTCCTCATCAAGGCTCAGCACCACGGAGCGGGAGGCCATACTGAGAAGTTGACGGAATTCCTCGATGGAAAGATCCAGGTGAGCACTCACTTCCTCATCATTGGCCGGACGCAGAAACTTATTTTCGAGCTGAGCATAGGCATTTTGGAGCTGGTTCATCCGCTTGCGAAGGGAACGCGGAAGCCAATCCACTGCACGCAGCTCATCGATGATCGCCCCACGGACCCTGGGGATGGCATAGGTGATGAATTTTACCTCACGGCCGGGATCGAAATTATCGACAGCGTTAATGAGTCCGATGACACCAGCGGAATAAAGGTCATCGAAATCCAATACATCCTGATCGAGGTGAGGATGTGTCACCAGACGATTGAGCACATATTTGACCACATAAATGTACTGGCGGATCATCCGGTCCCTGGCCTGAGCATTGCCCTTGAGAATCTCTTGCCAGACCTCGGCCTCATCGGGCATTGGTTTGATCTTCTGAACCTTGACGGCGCGAGACTTTGTTTCCTCCGCGCATTGTGTCGTGTTTCCATCCATGCAAGTAGTCTCCCTATCCCCCTGAGTCGCAACCAAGAGTGAAATCTTTTCAGCCGGCGAGTGCCAGGTCTCCCTCATTGGTATACTTCATAACCTCAACTTTGACTTTTCGGACATTTTGCCTGCGGAGTAAGTCGATATGTGTAGGTTTGAGAAGCGTATGCCGTAGCAGGATCGGAGTTCCATCCTCACCCAAGACCGTCTCGGCCACTCGTTGATTTGGTTCAAGGTCCTCCACCGCCACCCACACGGCTGATTTCATTGTGCGAGAACCTTCAGCGGAAGTAAGCCACTCCTCCGTATTATCTTCAAAAACCCGTGTGTTACGTTGATTTCTATTCTGAGACTCGATGGAGTCCAACATGATACCAATGAGAAATCCGATTAAAGCACCTGTCATTGAAAGGAAGATGGGGAATGCGATAAACCAGGTTACTTTTGTCCAAAGTGGCATTGATGGCATATTTGGCAAATAGCGTATTGCCGCAGAGAGAACAGAAAGGACAAATGGCACGAAGGCACATAAAGCCGATATTTGCCTCGTTCTGACTGAAAACGGCTGCATGGACTTTTCCTTCATATCCACCGCCAACTTTCTTAGAATGCCCCTCCAGTCTGTCAGAGTAGCATGATCCGCGCCGTTTTCCCATAGCAAAGATGATTCCATACTGGATTCCTCTGGCTGAGAAACAAGACCGAGTGGAGGTATAGGTTCGGATTCTCTGGTTGCCTCCAGCCCCCCCATTCCCAATTCAGGGGGATCCACCGCCCATATCGAAGAGGTGGATTCAAGCCGGTCAAGCTGGGCCGCAATCCTTGAGATGCGATCTTTCCTGGAGGGCAGTACAGGTGATGACACCATTTCAAACAGCCCCCTTCCTTAAATAACTAACAACTCTACGCCAGAGAGAACTACCATCAACATTGGACTCATCAACATGAACCTTGGAGTTCAGGAGCTTAGTGGCGATGGATTGGATCCCACGTGTGGCAATACCATGAGGGATTTCCTCAATGAATGCCCGCTGGTTGCGGATGGCATTGGGCACATCGGGATCCCTTAAAACCTCGCCCAATGGAAAGAGCGGGTGACCAAGGAACTTGCTGGACATCTCAATCATGAAAGTGGAAGTCTTGTAGGCTTCCCGCACTGAGGAAGCCATGTTCACCACCAGATGAACCGGCTTAACAGGATCATGGAGGTGGACATTCTTGAGCATATGGTATGCATCAAGATAAGCGGTCGGCTCGGGTGTGGTGACGATGAGGACTTCGCCCGCGGAATGGACAAAGGAAAGTACACTATCCGACAGACCAGCGGCGGTATCGATCAGCACCATGTCCATTTCCGGGATGAAGTCCGCAAACTGCTCCAGCAGTCCTTCCAAGTCTTTCTCACGTAGCATGGCGAGTCCCGCAATGCCACTTGAAGCCGGTATCAATTTCACCCCATAAGGACCGTGAAGCATGATTTCGCCAAGCCGTTTCTCGCCGGAAATGACGTGCGCGAGGTTGTAGCGCGGCTGCAATCCCAGCAGTACATGGATGTTCGCCAGGGATAGATCAGCATCCACCACTAAAATCTTTCTTCCTCGCCGTGCTAACGCAATGGCCAGATTTGCTACAATATTGGACTTGCCAACTCCCCCTTTGCCACTGGTGACTGCCAGCGTACGGACCGGATGGGTATCAACGCCTAACGAAACCTGGGGTGGGGCTTGAGTCATCAGCTCCACCATCTCACGGAGACGTTGTGCCTGGTCGATCACTGGAGGCATTTCTCAGACCTCGGCTTTCGTTACCACCGTCAACGCGGACTCACCCGTCCGGTCCGTCGTTACGGAAGCCAGGATTTCATCGGCCATCCGGATGGGATCCACCGGCTCTATATCTTCAGGCACATTCTGGCCAGTAGTAAGGTAGGAGACAGGAATGTTGGTCAGGTGGTGAATATTGAACGGAGCTGCGTAATTCCGGGTTTCATCCAGCTTGGTGACAATCAGGCTATGGATGGAGAGTGGACGGAAGCGCTCTACCGCCTCCTCGATATAGCGGTCATTCATGGTCGAGGAAAGCACCAGAAACTTTTCACATTCGGGGATCGGGTCGAGGAAGCTGCGCAGCTCGGCCATTTGTGTCTCATCACGCGGCGACCGGCCAGCGGTGTCTATAAAGATGACATCGGCTTCATGACACTTCCGAAGCGCTTCGGGCATTTCCTCGGGGCCATAAACCACTTGCAGATCAAGACGCAGGATCTCGGCATACTTGCGCAGCTGGTCCTCCGCGGCGAGACGGTAGGTGTCAACCGTGATCAGACCAACCTTCGTATGCACTTTGGGAGTCACCACCAGTCCAGAGGCCAGTTTGGCCAGAGTAGTGGTCTTGCCGACTCCAGTAGGGCCAACCAGAGTGATAATGCGTTGACCAGTTTCCGGTTTGGAGACTGGAGGTGTGGTCATCACCATCCCAGCGAGAAGTTCCCTCAGGATCTTCTGCTCAAACTCGGGTCCCGGATGAGGAATGGTCATGAGGCGCACCGCAACCCGGTTCAACAGGTGTTCGGAGAGAGAGCTCTCCATCAATCTCTTCATGCAACCATGCCATTCGACAGGGACTTCAGCTAAGAGCCCAAAACGTCCCAAAGGACCACTCAGAGAAAGAAGCCGCTCCATCGAGTTGGCAAGACGGTCGATACGGACCTCCAGGGCCTCCAGACGTGTGGGATCAAAATCAACATGCCCTGGTTGCCTGGACTCCTCCGGTGGAGTGATCACGGATTGACCAGGTACAGGATTGGCTGTGTGTGCTGGCACCGTGTTCGTTTGACGGATTCGCTCGATTTTCGAGAGAAATTCCTGCGCGGCGGATTGCGCGGGCGCGCAAGGGCCGGGTGTGGGATGTTGTTCATGGACAAGTGACTGAGCCGTCACCGCCGGAGCGCTTCCGGAAACGCCCGAAAGGCGCTGAGGTGCATAGTAAGGCTGCTGGTCCTCCAATGCAGCCGTGATTTCAACACGTGGTTTGCCAAATATACCAAAGAGCCTCCCCGGACAGGTCCGCGTGTGCAGGATGACCGCATCCTCGCCCAATTCGGCGCGTACCTTGGCCATCGCCTGCTGTACAGACGCAGCTTCGAACTTCCTGATTCTCATTTCCCCCTAATCCCCCGTTTTCATTGAATCGGTTATGCACCAGATCCGTCCCCTCATTGGAACAAGAACAAAAGCAATTCATCCCTAACAACAACCACACACATCCACTCAGTTGACTATGTCCGTCCCACCCCCTCCCTGCTCTTCTCCGCGAAGGTCACCGTACCAATACTCCTTAAGTTCGTGTCTCCAGTCACCTCGGTATAAGACAGGACGGTGACTCCGGGCAGCTGACGCCGGATCAATCGGCTGAACACGAGCCGTATCTGTGGATTGGTTAGAATAACGGGATGAACCCCAAGCGAGGCGGCTTCATCAGCCTGTTTCTGAACTGCGGTAAAAAGCCGCCGTGAAAGATTGGGATCGATTGCCGCGAAGGAACCTTGGCTGGTCTGACGCGCCGCATTCTGGATCTCAGTCTCAACCTGGGGATCAAGAAGGATGACGGACACGGTTCCATCCGCTCCCATGATGTTCTGGATGATCGAGGGTGCCAACGCCATCCGCGCGAACTCAGTAAGGGTATCCACCTCCTTGGTGATTGAAAGGTTGTCCGCCAGGGTCTCAAGGATAAGTCCGAGATTACGGATCGAGACTCTCTCAGCAAGCAGGTTCTGGAGAACTTTCTGGATTTTCCCGATCCCGATCGCTTGCGGTCCCTCGATCAGCTCCTGTACCACTACAGGCGATTCCGTCTTGATGCCATCCACCAACTTCTGGGTCTCCTGACGTCCGAGAATGTCGGCCGCATGACGGCGGATCACCTCGGTCAGGTGGGTTGCCAACACGGCGGAAGGCTCAATGACGTTATAACCGGAGAGCTCTGCCGATCCCCGGTTCTGGGGAGTTACCCAGGTCGCGGGAACACCAAAGGCCGGCTCGGTAGTATGGATACCGGGCAGATCGGGAGCACCCTCTCCCGGATTGATGGCCAGGAAATGATCTGGAAGAATCTCGCCCACGGCCACTTGTACACCACGGATACGGATTGAGTATTCATTCGGACCGAGTTGGATGTTGTCCCGGATACGAATCTGCGGGACGATGATCCCAAGCTCCAGAGCGATGCTCCGCCGGATCGTGGCCACCTGATCAAGGAAGGTTCCGCCCCTCGCGCTGTCCATGAGTGGAACTAGATTATACCCGATCATCAATTCCATCGGGTCCACCTTCAGGAAGCTCTCGACAGGTTCCGCCTCCTTGGGTGCCTCCTCAAGCGCCTCACGCTTCTGGCGGATCTTGACCTCATATTC
Organism: uncultured bacterium; assembly: GCA_964581845.1. Taxonomy (GTDB): domain Bacteria; phylum Hinthialibacterota; class Hinthialibacteria; order OLB16; family OLB16; genus OLB16. The sequence continues at coordinate 13,458 of CAZORO010000025.1, read as the reverse complement.
CACCTGCTCGCGGCGGGTCACGAAGAACCACATCACTCCAAAAAATGTGGACATGAAGGCGAAGGGTAAAAAGATCCCACGTGTTTCAGCATTACCGAGGGAAATCAGCGCGAGAAAGCCCAGGGTCCCGGAAGCGACCGCCAAGGAGGCTGGTTGTGAAAGAAGTTGTTTTCCAACACTGGTACCCAGGGTGTCAGCCGAAGCGGCGCGTGTCACCACGATACCCGATGCGGTTGAGACCAGCAGCGAGGGAATCTGCGAAACCAAACCATCACCGATTGTCAGCAGTGTGTATGTGGCCAATGTCTCGGTAAGAGTCAAGTTCTCCCGTACGGCTCCCACGATGATTCCGCCAATCACATTGATCAAAGTGATGACCAAACCCGCGATCGCATCGCCTCTCACAAACCGGCTGGCTCCATCCATGGCTCCATAAAAATCGGCTTCCCGTGAGAGCGCCTCGCGTTTCGCCCGGGCCTGATCCTCAGTGATGAGTCCGCTATTGAGATCCTGGTCAATGGAGAGCTGTTTCCCTGGCATGGCATCCAAGGTAAATCTCGCGGCCACCTCCGCGATACGGCTCGCGCCGCGTGTGATGACGATGAACTGAATCAGAACCAGGATCAGGAAGATGACAAAACCCACAACCGCATTGTTTCCAGCCACATAGCGCCCAAAGAACTCGATCACCGCTCCCGCCTTCTCCACCGGTTCGCCCTCGGATGGAAGCAGGATCAACTTGGTGCTGGCTACATTGAGTGAGAGACGGAACAGGGTCAGCAGGAGGATCACGCTAGGGAAAGTGGAGAACTCCAAAGGCCCACTGATGTAAAACGATATCATCAAGACCATCAGTGAAAGGGCGATGTTAAGGGATATGAGGATCGATAGAACCGAGGATGGCACCGATCCCAACATGACGGTCAGGATTCCAATGATCCCCAGGGCAGCCAGGAGGTTGGCCCGGTTGTCGGGATGGAGGAGTCCACGCGGAGCCTGAAGAGAAGTCCCGTTAGCCATCTCTTACACTCCCACCGCTAGACGTTTACGGTCTAGTGCACGGACATAGGCCAGGACTTTCGCTACTGCCTGCCAAAGCTCGACAGGCACTGTGTCCCCGATATCACAAGTCCGGAAGAGCTGCCGCGCCAACCAGGGTTCCTCATAGAGTGGGATATCGTGTTCCTGGGCGATCTCACGGATACGCAGGGCAATCAGACCCTGTCCCTTGGCAACCACATGAGGGGCCTCGCGTTGTTCCGCATCATAACGGAGCGCAATGGAGTAGTGGGTTGGATTAGTAATCACCACCTCGGCTTTGGGGACCTCGGCCATCATCCTCTGACGAGCTTGTTGGTGGCGGATTGAGCGGACACGGGCTTTGATATGGGGGTCGCCCTCAGTCTCCTTGAGTTCCTGTTTGATCTCATACTTGCTCATCCGGATGCTTTTCTCGAACTGCCATTTCTGGAAGGCATAATCCGAAACCGCCACGACCACCATGAAAATAAGAATCGTGCAAGCCAGCCTGAATCCAACGGCGATGATCGCATGGAGCAACCCACCCGGATCGGAGTCCATCATGGGAATCGCCGCAATCACCACCGAATCCAACACTGAGTAGGAGACCCAAGCGACAACCACACACTTGAAGATGGACTTGGCTGTCTCGGAAATCATTTGCGCGGCAAAGATACGCTTAGCCCCCTCGATTGGATTGATCCGCGAAGGTTTAGGTTGCAAAGGTTTCCCACTAATGAGAAAGCCCACTTGAATGAGATACCCTCCAATCGAGGCCAAAATAAGCAGGAATAACAAAGGACCGATGACGAGGAGCACACGGATAAAGGCATCCCTCATCAGGAGCACTGCCCCCCCCTGAGTGAGATCGGTGGTTCCCAGGTTCTCCAAGTAGTGAACGATCAAGGCGCACATGCGT
>CAZORO010000025.1:7182-11509 GCA_964581845.1 uncultured bacterium | reverse complement strand
CGTTTGGTCAGGTATGGCCCAAGGTAATAGATGGCCATGGTCGCCGTGGCCAGAACCGCCAGGGTTCCGACTTCGCGGCTACTGGTTACCCGCCCCTCCTCGCGCGCTTTGTCACGTTGGCGTGGAGTTGCTTCCTCTGTCCTTTCCTCGCTATCGCCTTCTGGCATCTCTCAGTCTCTTCAGCTCCCGGCAATCACCATGACAAGCCCATCGGATGCTCGCGCGATCGATTCCACAAGATTGACAACCAGGTTCACAAACGGCCCAATTCCGAGCCAAACCAGGAACAGTCCAACACCAATCCGCATGGGAATATCATTCACCAGCAGATTCAACTGGGGGACCATACGTGCTAGGAATCCCTCCGGCACCCACAGGATTGTCATCACCAGTAAACATGGCGTGGCAACCTGAAGCCCCACAACAAAAACCGCCTCGGCATAGCCTTCCAGGTATGGCCAAACACGATCTGGAAGACCAACTCCGCCGGGAGGAATCACCTCGAAGGTACGCATGAGCCCGCGGAACAGGTGGTGGTGACCATGCAACAACAAGAACAACACAGTGCCGAGCATTCCCTTAAGGTTCCCAATTAACGTCGCCGACTCATTGGAGATCGGGTCGATAACATCCACCATCGCAAAGCCAATCAAGTGATCCATAACCTCGCCACCAAACTGAATCCCAGCCATGATCAACACCGCCAGAAATCCAAGAGAAAGTCCCAGCAATCCTTCGCCACAGACACGCAGGAAATACTCCCACCCGAAAGGTGGCGCGGTGAGTGTCTGAGGCAGATTCATCATGACCACCAGCGAAAGTGCGGTGCCTAGAGCAGCCAGAAGCTGTGGAGCCAGACTGATCAAGGCACTCCCGATGACCGGCGCCGCCGCGGCCAGGCACGTCATGCGCGTAAAAACCAGGAGGAACACCCTGAACTGGCTGGCCAGAAGATCTGCATCAAATGGCATCATGATTTCACTTTGCCAAACCTGGCATCTCCTCGATCAGCCGGATTGTGTATTCAATCATTAGCTGAAGGCTCCATGGCATCACCAGCAGCAACGCCACTAATATCGCGATGATCTTGGGCACAAATGTCAGGGTCTGCTCCTGAATCTGGGTCATTGCCTGGAACACGCTCACGATCAACCCAATCGCCATCCCTACCACCATCACCGGTACGGAGAGATAAAGGGTCAATAGGAGCATATCCCTCCCCAAAGCCACCACTGTCCCTGTGTCCATTAGTATCCCCAATCCATAAGGCTTACCATCTTTATTGGAAGTTCAGGTGACTCCCTTCGTTCCAGGGTGGCTTTATGCTCCCCCCAGGATTGAAACACCCAACGACTCCACAACCAGCCGCCAACCATCCACCATCACAAACAGCAGAATCTTGAAAGGCAGCGAGATCAAAACGGGAGAGAGCGTAAACATACCCATCGAGAGGATCACGGCCGCGATGACGATATCGATCACGAGGAACGGCAGGAAAAGCACGAATCCCATGATGAACGCCCGCCGCAGCTCGCTGAGAACAAAAGCCGGAATCAGCACCCGCAGGGGAACATCCCGCTCCACCTGAGGTTTCTCCAGTCCCCCCATCACCATGAGTAGCGCAACCTCATCCTCACCCTCCACACCAATCTGAGACCACATGAATTTACGGATCGGGCGGACAGCGCGCTCCAACATGATATAAAACGGCATCTCATCATCCGGGATGATCTCTCCCGTAACCGGATCTTTGGGGTCACGCCGTCCCTGGTCGAATTCATGGTTGAGGTAGGGTTGGATTGCGGTGGTATTGATCTCATTCCAAACCGGCTCCATGACAAAAAAAGTCAGAAAGAGCGATAGCCCAATGAGCACCTGGTTGGGAGGAGTCTGTTGGAGGTTGAGCGCCCGGCGGATGAAAGAAAGGACGATGATGATCCGTGTGAAAGATGTGGTCAGGATAAGGATACTTGGGGCGATGGTCAGGATCGTAAACAGGAAAAGGATCTGGAGCGTCACCGCCACATCCTTGGGATCGGAGCTTGAATCCATGCCGACACGGAGAGTGGGAATTCCCTGGCCTTGGGCGGACTGACAATGGAGGATCGTGAGAAGAAACACGATCACAAGCGCGGCCATACTCCCCCAGCGCCACCGCATCAGGACACCTCCTGAAGGCGTGAGATCTCGCGCTCGAGATCCTCGACGTGCGAGCGCAGACTAGGTCCAAAGGGTGAGGTTTTAGGGGAATAAAGACGGTTCTTGTCTTTGATCCCAGTACCCTCCCATCCCCAGGTTTCACGAAGCCGCTGGTTCTCCACGGGATCCTCGAACTGAGATAGACAGGTCAATCCCTGGGGTGACTCGCCGATAATCAGGAAACGATCCATGGCGGCCACGACATAAACCGATGACTTAGTGGAAAGCGACTGGCGGGCCAAGACCTTCAGAGGCCCCACAGATGAAAGGAGAGTCCCTCCGCTCCAACGCTTTGCGGCACAAGAGGCGGCATAGATCACTCCCACCACGACGAGGAGAGAGAAGACCATCTTGCTCAACAAGGGGGCGATTCCAAGAGATGGCGCGGAGGTTGAGGTAACCGTGGATTCGGTGTCTTTCCCGATTCCCTTACGTGCCGCGCGGTCATACGCCTCGGAAAAACTTTCGGCTGAGAAAGTATCCTTGAAGCGTGTGGGTGGGTGAACAGTGGGGGTATCACCCGAAGAGGGTACAGGCTCCCCGGCGGAAACAGATCCCACGAACAAAATGAGAGCCAGCGCACAAGCGCGCCATCCCGTACCCATTAACAACTCCCCCCTTGATCCCCAATCAGAGCCCCCTCGGCTCTGTTACGGCAGACTCAAACCAACACGCAGTCCGGTATTGAAACTGTGGATCAGGCCTTCCGTTCCCCAAACGTCTTGACACGATCCGCCAGGCTCAAGATATCGGTAATACGCACACCGAAGTTCTCATCGATCACGACCACCTCGCCCTTAGCGAAGATGACATCATTCACCAAGAGGTCCACCGGTTCACCGGCGAGTTTGTCGAGTTCCACCACTGAGCCGGTTCCCAATTTCAAGACATCACGGATTTTCAAACTGGAACGTCCCAGCTCCACACGTACCTCGAGCTCGATATCCATGAGCAGGTCTAGGTTCGAGGGCGCGGGTGTTGGCGGCGGTTCCTCGGTCAGTGAGTCGAACTGCACAGGCGCCGCCTTCACGGTGGGAACTGGCTCACGAACCGAAGATGGCGCCGTGGCTGATTTAGGGGCTGGGGCAGGCGCTTCGGCAAGGACCTCCAACGATTCGACAAGGTCTAGCGAGAAAAGTTGCCAACAACGTCCCTTCAGAGTATTGGCGACATTCATCTCATAGGGAAGCATGACGAGCTGCTCACTGCCATTCAACGCCGCCGTGAAGTTCTCGGCGCTCGCGTCCATGGGTTCCACTTGAACCGGAGTAGTCGTCACCGAACCACCCGCTGGCCCGCTCAGCGCCGTGTTTAGATTCCCCAGGACAGTGCTCATCACCTCCTTGAAGGCATCCGCCACCATGTCAGAGAACTCAGCCGCAGCTGGATCACCCACCATGGTACCACCGATCTTACAGGCATCCTCTTGAAGAAAAATGAGCGCTGTATCCCCACGCAGACGGCCTTGGTGAGAGAAAATCACATAGACCAAATTGCCATGGACAATTTCCGCGGTGCTCCGGCTGGTACGTGGTGTGGGACGCAGGGGATTGAAGGCCGAAGATGTAGCAAGGAAAGTCCCAATCATGTCACCCAGTGTTCCAGCCATCGCCTTGGTGTAGACCGAAAGCGCAGTGGATTGCTGGGAGGTTAATTCCGGCGGTTCAGCGGCGGAAACCTCGGCGGCGCCACTCGCGCCTTTCAATAGGGCATCAATCTCATCCTGGGAAAGGGCATCTGCACTCATCCTAGCCACTCCAGATCTCCACCGATGACTTTTGTGATCTTGAAAGCCCGGTGTTTGCGATGGGTTCCCGGTCTCGCCAGGAACATCGGCCTCCCAGAGAGAGAGACCTCGATTTCTTCATCCTTACGGTGGTCGAGGGCGATAACATCTCCCTTCTCCAGACTGAGAAGGTCTCGAATTTTAAGATGGGTTTCTCCCAGTGTGGCATCCAATGTCAAATTGAATTTCCTCAGATGGCCCGCCATGTCGGATTGACCCACATCCTCCTGGGTACCGGTCTTCCCGGAAAACCAACTGCGTGAACTCAATCTCCCCGCTACGGGCTCCAGGACCACATAGGGGATACAAATACAGAATGTCCCAACACTCTCGCCCACATTG
>CAZORO010000025.1:0-7172 GCA_964581845.1 uncultured bacterium | reverse complement strand
GCGTTCGCGTTCCAGTTCCTGGCGCAGCTCCTCTTCCGTGGGGAGGTAGAGCTGCAGAAAGAGCTGTGGATTTGCCTCGGTCGCCTTGAGCTCCATGTTGAGATCGACCACGCTGGACCAGGATTCCTCGAGTGACTCGAAGATCCGTTCGATAATCTTGACCAAGATGCTCTTTTCGATCTCGGTCAGCTCGCGGTTCTTGAACAGGGTTTGACCTCTCCCCCCCATGAGCCGGTCGATGATGGCGAAGGACAGGTTGGGAGAGATTTCCAGGAGAGCATTTCCCTCGAGGGGACGCATCTGGAAAAGGTTCACACAGGTCGGATTTGGAATCGAACGGATGAACTCATCGTAGGAAAGCTGATCGACCGAGACCAGTTTGACCTCAATGATGGTGCGCAGATAGGTCGAAAGAGATGTGGAAAACAGACGGGCGAAATGCTCATGGAGCATATGCAAGGAGCGTGTCTGATCCTTGGAAAACCGGTCGGGATGCTTGAAGTCATAGAGCTTGACCCCCTTTCCCGTATCGACCGGCACAGCGCCCTCGGGCACTGTCCCAGATGAAAGGGCCGATAAGAGGGCATCAATCTCGTTCTGGGATAGGATCTCCGCCATGATTCTTTATTCCGCCGGCTGCACCAGCCAGTTCTCAACCGAGATATTCTCGATCTCCACACTTTCAATCTTGTCATTCAACTGGCGTAAAAGCCGCTGTTTAAATTCCTTGATTTTGTGAACGGTTGTCTGATCCAGGCTATTGGCCACCTCGGTCAGGATTCCTTGGATCAAGCTTTTCTTCTCGGCGAGTTCCTCCATGATCTCCTGGCCATGCGCTGTAAGATCGACTGGAACTGTCTCAAGACGTATGTCCGCGAGCAAATGATAGGAACCATCCGAGAGAGTCGCTGTCAGCTTCAGGGGCTCGGCCTCACCATGAGCCCCACCTCCTGGCCAGACGATGGGGGTTAACACAACCGGAGGGGCTGGTTTCAACAAGAACCAAGCGGTTGCCGCCCCACCCAGGAGAATCACGATGAGGACGATGAGGAAGATTTTTAGTCCGCCGCTTTTTACTGGGGCCGCTGAGGCCGTTGTTTCCTCAGCCATTTCACACTCCTTCTCAAGTCGAGAGTCCCAACCCCTGAATCATGAGGAGATTATCATCACATTTTTATGTCCCTGTCAAGCCCTTGTTTTGCCCACCCTGCTCGCTTGATTTCCGATGTCTCAAGTATTCTATCCTCGTAGGCGATGATTCGGAATGAATCGGCCGGCTCTATGGGGGTAATGGAACCATTCTATCCCAATATCCGCCCCTCATCCAACTTGTCCGGATGAGTGATCCTGCTAACATGGGAATTCCATTATCCATTGGGGGAATTCATGACTGAGGTTGGAATTGTCGGCTTGCCCCAATCGGGGAAGAGTACGCTCATGGCCGCCCTGACGGGTGCGCACATCCCTCTTGTTGGCATACCGGGTGAGGCTCATCACGGTGTCATCCCGGTTCCCGACCCCCGGGTAGACCGCCTTGCTGAGATCCACCAACCTAAAAAGATCACCCATGCCACCATCCAGTTCACCGATTTGGTGGGAGCACATGGTCCGCTCCGGAAGGGCGAGCTTTTCACTCCCGCTCAGATTGGCCACCTGCGTGATATGGACCTTTTGGTTTTAGTCATCCGGTTATTTCACTCCGAGTCGGTTCCACACCCCCTCTCCCGCATCGATCCGGGGGCGGACCTGGACTTGTTTCTCGGAGAGTGTCTGCTGGCGGATTTGCTTGTAACCGAGAAGCGTCTGGAAAGGATCGAGAGTGATCTCAAGAAGGGGGGTGTGGGGAAAAAGAAGGATGAGCTCGAAGTTGAGCGCGCCGGTTTATGGGCGGTCAAGGAGGCCCTGGAATCAGAGAGACCTGTACGCGGCGTTGAACTCACCCCACAACAGAGGCAGATGTATAAAGGATTCGGATTCCTCACGGACAAGCACCTTCTGCCCGTGGCGAATACGGAAGACCTTACCTCCCCGGTCGAGAAAGAGCGTCTGGAGGTCCTAAAGGCACGAATTCAAGCAAGGAACACGAAATGTCCTTCATGGTCTTTACCCGAGCCATTAGCGGTGAACGCACGTCTGGAGTTCGAGCTGCGCGAGATGGTGGGTGTGGAGAACCTCGATAATGAGGAGGCGCTTGATTACTTCAAGGAGGTAGGACTGGGGGGCTCCTCGCATGCTCAAATCATCAACCTGGCTTATTCGAACCTGGGTCTGATCTCCTTTCTCACCGCTGGAGAAGATGAGGTGCGTGCCTGGACCATCCCGCGTCATTGCCCAGTTCAGCGGGCCGCTGGAGTAATCCACTCCGATCTTGAGAAGGGTTTCATACGGGCAGAGGTGGTCACCTATGAGGATTTTATTCGCGCTGGAAACCTGGTGGAGTGCCGGAAACAGGGAACACTACGCCTTGAAGGGAAAGATTATATTGTCGCGGATGGGGATATCCTGAACATCCGATTCAGTGTTTGAGATCCCTTTGGGATCTCAAAAAACTCATTGTTTAGACAGAGGGGAATTGTACCTCCATGAAGGTTGTCCGGTGTAAGATCCTGGAAGTGGACATCCCTTTCAGGTTGACCTTCAAGCATTCCCTGCACGAACGTTCCGAATCGAGTTCGATCTTCGTGTGCCTTACTTCGGATTTGGGGGATGTGGGTTGGGGTGAGTCACTCCCAAGGGATTATGTGACTGGAGAAACCCCGGCAAGTGTGGTTAAGGTGATTCGAGAGAGTCTATTTCCAGTTGTTTCGGGATTTCCCCTAGCCAGTTGGGAGGAGACCCTGGAGTTGGCCAAGATTCTCGAGGCTGAAGCCCGGAAACGGAACTCTGAATTGCCTCCCCGGATTGGAGCAGCACGGTGCGCAATCGAATTAGCCCTGCTGGATTTGGCGGGAAACCATTTCAAACGATCTGTTTCAGAGCTTTTCGGGCAACGTAAACGGGAGTGGGTGGAGTACAGTGGCGTCATCAGCGGCGATTCCAAGTGGAAAACAGCGAAGACGGCTCTCAAGATGAGACTGGGTGGACTGCAAGACATCAAGGTCAAGGTCGGGGGAGTGGACGACCGGGAGAAGTTACGGTTAATCCGGAGGCTGCTGGGTTCCCGGGTGGATATCCGAGTGGATGCCAACGCGGCCTGGAATGTTTCGGACGCCATCGGAAAGATCCAATCCTTCAAGCAGTTTGGAATCAGCTGCGTGGAGCAACCGGTACGCGCCAATGATTACGAGGGCTTGCAGGCTGTCACTTCGGCGGTGTCCACACCCATAATGGTGGATGAATCTTTGTGCACGATGGCTGACGCCAAAAAGTTAGTGGCCTTGGATGCTTGCGATTATTTCAACATCCGTCTCTCCAAGTGTGGAGGATTATTCGCGAGCCTTGAACTGGCGGAGTTTGCCAGAAATTATGATAAGGGATGTCAGTTGGGGTGCCAGGTGGGTGAGACAGCCATTCTTTCGGCGGCGGGACGGCACTTCGCGTTGGGAGTCGCCGGACTGAAATACTTCGAGGGTTCTTATGGCACCCACCTCTTGGAGCACGATGTGGCAAGGGAGAATCTTACCTTCCGCCGAAAAGGAGTAGGAAGGGCGTTGGGAGGACCCGGTTTGGGAATCCATGTCCTTCCCGAGCGGCTTGAACCCCATGTGCAACAACAACATGAAATGGAAACAGGCTGATGAACTTCGTTCAAATTGTCCTCGGCGTCACCGGTTACCACCAGGCCCGGGTCTTTGACCAGAATTGCCGGAATCCGCGTGAGACCCAGGAAGCCCTCCTTCGCCGCACGCTAGAGATCAATGCCTCAACCGTGTTCGGAAAACAACATGGTTTCTCCTCGATTCGATCCATCGCCGACTTCCAAAAGCATGTCCCCCACAGTTCTTATGAGGCCCATGAACCCTTCATCAAGCAGGAGGCCGTGGGAGAAAAAAAACAACTCACCTCCGATCCGGTCTGTCTCTTCGCGACCACGAGCGGAACGACAGGGACTCCCAAGTTCATCCCTATTACCTCCACTTCACGCCGCGACAAATCCACCGCCATGCGTCTGTGGCTATACCATGCGGCCTCCGCTCATCCCCAGATGTTTGATGGACAGATCCTGGCTGTGGTTTCTCCAGAGGTTGAGGGTTATACCGACAGTGGAATCCCCTATGGTGCGGAATCAGGACATGCCTATCGGAATATGCCCATGGTGATGCGTGGGGTCTATGCGATTCCTTATGAGGTTTTTGCACTCAGAGATTACGAATCGAAGTATTACACACTCCTACGCATCGCCGCGGAAAAAAACATCACCTCCATCGGAACCTGCAACCCCAGCACAATCCTTCTCCTGGTCCGGAAACTTCAAACCTATCAAGAGAAGATCATCAGGGATATCCGGGATGGAACCTTGGATAACAACCTCTCCATTCCCACGGAAACACGCCAATTGGTGGAACGAGCCTTCTCCCCAAACCCAGAGAGAGCTTCCATATTAGAGGGGTGCATCAAGAACTCGGGCGCCCTGCTGCCACGCGATATCTGGCCCCATCTTGCGATCATCGGTTGTTGGAAAGGGGGTAGTGTCGGGCTTTATCTGCGTGAGTTTCATCAATATTTCGATCCCCTCACTCCTATCCGTGATTGGGGATATCTGGCGAGCGAGGTGCGAGGGTCAATTCCCATATCGGACGCAGGATCGGGGGGTGTTCTCTCAATCGAGACCAACTTCTTTGAGTTCGTTCATGAGGATGAGGCAGGATCCTCATGTCCCACTTTCTTAACGGCCGAACAGCTCCAGCTGGGACAGAGGTATTATGTCTACCCCACCACTACAGGCGGGCTCTACCGCTATGAGATGAATGACTTGATCCATGTGGTCGGCTTCCATGAGAAAACCCCGGTCATTGAGTTCATACAAAAAGGCAAGGGTGTGAGTTCCCTGACTGGCGAGAAGCTCTACGAAAGCCAGGTCTGCTCCGCCGTGTCGAAATCAGTAAGTGTGATCCCCAGCGGATACGAGTTTATAGTGTCAGCCCCGGAGTGGGGGAATCCACCTCGTTATATTTTCCTTGTCGAGGAGGAAGGAGCCGCATTACCGGATGACCAATGGAGGGACTGGATCAGCGCGGTTGATAGGTTTCTCCGGGAAGGGAATGAGGAGTACGACACCAAACGGAAATCACTGAGACTGGGGCCCCCCGCGGTCAAGCTGATCGAGCGTGGGGAGTTCATGCGTTATCGCGCCAAGAGAGTCGCCCAAGGCGCGCCCGATGGCCAATTCAAGATCCTCAAACTCACTCCAGACCTTGAGTTTCCCAAGCAATTCCAGGTGGAAAAGACCATTGAGATGGCTGAAGTATAAACACTTGCTGGTTTCGTAACTCAGTTCAAGGAACCTGGTTTACGTGAAGGGAGACCAAGGTCAGTGCGGATTTCCTGAAGCCAATCGATGCTCGCTGAAAAAACCTCATCAAAGTCATAGACATCGATGAAATCCTCGATAACATCACTGTCCTGCTTGCCCATCAAACCGACATCTATGAGGTTGAAGACCATCCGTCCGAAATCATAAGTCCCATTGATGTTCCAGCCATCAAGAACCATGCGCGCGAAGGGGCCATATTCACTCTTGAGGTAACCCGCCATGCCCAGGGAGAGCTCCTGGCCGGTGACATGGCCAGGGGCCTTACGCAGATGGACTGCATAATCAAGGCCCTTATTCAGGGCCTTATAAGCTACAAGGGGATATGTGGAGTCCCGGTCCAAAAGATCGATAAGCCTTTCCTGTAGTTCCGGGTTCATTTCTCAATTCCCCGAGGCATTCTGGAAGTCTTCCTTTTAATCCTCCACCAGCTCAATACGGGCGATAGGCGCGGCGTCACGAGTCCGCTCAGGAAGCCGTACAATCCGGGTATACCCTCCGGGCCGGGTCAGGAAACGTGGACCAATCTCGGTGAAGAGATGATTGACAAGGCCCCAGTCATGGATATGTTGTCCAGCCCGGCGGCGGTGGGCCAGATTATCCTGTTTCGCCAGAGTGATAAGGGGTTCCACAAAACGCCTAAGTTCCTTGCACTTGGCAACCGTGGTGATGATCGAACCATGCGACAGGAGTGAAGAAGCCTGATTCCTCAGGAGGGCCAGGCGATGAGAGGAAGTACGTCCCAGTTTCCTCTGTCCCATTCGGTGGTACATGATTCCAATTCTGCCTTTCTCTTCTGTCGCTTCGTTCCGTGTTCAACATCCTAATCCCTGCTGGGAGTTGGGTGTCAGAGCAATTCGGATTCACGTTTGGCCAGCCGCTCTTCGGCTTTCCTCATAATTTCAGGGTCATCGATGGTCATCCCCAACGAGAGACCCATCCGTTCGAGAAGCTCCTTGATCTCAGTCAAAGACTTCCGTCCGAAGTTACGGTACTTCAGTATCTCATTTTCCGTCTTCTGAACCAGTTCCGCAACAGTACGGATGTTGGCGGCTTTGAGGCAATTGTAAGAGCGAACGGAAAGTTCCAGTTCATCCACGGCTTTGAAGAGTGCCGGATTGACTTCCTGACGTTCCTCCTGCTCAGTGGCGTAAATCGGAACCGGTCCTTCCTCGAAGTGGATGAAGAGGGACATGTAGTCCTTCAGCAGACGTCCCGCATAGGAGAGAGCATCCTCCGGGCGGACGGTACCATTGGTCCAGATCTCGAGGAGCAAACGGTCATAGTCGGTGATATCACCCACGCGGGCATTCTCAACCTTGTATTTTACACGCTTGACAGGGGAGAAGACGCTGTCCACAGGGATGGCATAAATGTCATTCTCATCCACCTTGTTCCGTTCGGAGGGCACATAACCGATCCCGACATCCACGAGCATTTCGATTTCGAGAACTCCATCCTCCTCCAGGTTGGCGATGTGTTCCTCGGGATTGAGAATCTCGACATCGGGGTGTGGACGAATATCCGCGGCGGTGACAGTACCCGGGCCGGAGACCGACAGACTCAAAGAAATTGGTTCCGACCTGTGCATTTTGAAGATGATATTGCCGAGGTTGAGCACGATATCAGTGACATCCTCGACAACGCCCGGAAGGTAGGAAACCTCCTGGAGGACCCCACCAATCTTGACCTGCCGGAGAGC